>JANODQ010000077.1:0-30030 GCA_031412775.1 Pirellulaceae bacterium
AACACCCGAGTCGACGTAACGTGCTGAAACCGGATGTTCATAAGGGGCCGCGTCGTGCTGCACCGCCTTCTGTAGACTCCAATAACGAATCGTCGTGTCATAGCTACTGGAAATCAGTTCGTCACCACTTCGTAACAAAGCGGCAACAGATCCATCGTGCCCCACCAAACGATGTAGTTCTTTGCCATCCTCGGAATCTATGATGCGAATCGTGTTATCCGCACCAGCGACCGCGATAAGTTGTGAATCAATTGCTGTCATGGCCATCAGCTTGCCACCGTTAATTTTTTGGTCCAAAAGAATTTGGCCATCGTGTGTTCGATACCGAACGAGTCGTCGATCTTCCGCAACGGTTGTCACGACGGATGCATCACTGGAAAACGAAACAGACCGAATGCGGCCGTTATGAAGCTTCTGTTCAAGCGGAACCAGTGGCTTGTCATCACCGTTCGCGAAGGACCAAATTCGCACGACTCCATCTCGTCCACCTGATGCGAGTTGAAGTCCGTCTCCACTAAAGGCGAGTGCCCGTTGATCGTTGCAGTCACAAATCACTTCTCGATGCAACTTACCGGTTCGAATATCGTGAACGTGGATCTCATTCCCGAAGCCGCCGATGGCAACGAGTTGATTATCAGGAGAAATCGCCATGCACATCAGCGCGATTGTTCCTCGATATAGAACATCAACGCTCTTCGGTTCTGACTCAACGGACCATGCTCGCAGGGTTCCATCGTTACCGCATGACAGGATGGTCCGATTATCATCGAGGATAGCGACCGACTGCACCCAATCGAGGTGACCTTCCAGTAGCTTGTGAAGTTTGCCCGTTGATCGATCAACAACGCGGATAGCGTGATCATCACCCGCGGCAACTAACCATTTTCCGTCTTTGCTCGCTGCGAGTGCGGTGACAACTGGCGAATAAAGGCCGTTGGGATCAAGCGGATCCAAGCGAAGTAGATCGGGTCTTAAAGAATTGGAAAGGCTATCCGAAACCGAAGGAAACGGATTCGCTTTCAGCAGAATCTCGTCGAAGGCAACTTCCTGCTGAGCGAAAGTTGACCCAACCATCAAGTCGGTAACGCTATGGAATGCGACGAGGAGAATGACGACTAAGTTCGTTGTAGAAACGGCAGAACGGCATCTCAAAACTGATTTTGGCTGGCTTTCGTCGTCTTTGAACATCCGATGTGATTCCTAACAAACAGGAGTACCGAAAAGTAAAAAACTTCTTCGGCGCTTGTTTGATATCGACTCGACGGACGACCCTATTTGAGCCTATTCTGTCATGAATAGGCTAAATGAAACGATTACTTAAGATCTGAGAACGAATCCAAAGTTGCTAGCTATACCGCAGCGGCGAATAGCTTACCGACTTTATCCCAGTTCACTACGTTCCAAAATGCAGCAATGTAATCTGGTCTTCGGTTTTGGTACTTGAGATAGTAGGCGTGCTCCCAAACATCCAAAGCGAGAATCGGAGTACCGCCCAAACCGGCAACTTCCTTGCCCATCAGTGGACTATCTTGATAAGGAGTCGATCCGATCACGAGCTTTCCATCCTGCACGACCAACCATACCCATCCGCTACCGAACCGACCAACGCCAGCTGCTGCGAATTTTTCCTTGAATGCGGCAAAGCTTCCGAAAGCGGCGTCGATCGCCTTGGCCAAATCGCCGGAAGGAGCTCCGCCTGCGTTCCAGCCAATCACTTGCCAGAAGAACGAGTGGTTTGCGTGACCGCCTGCGTTGTTTCGAACGACAGCTTTCTTGTCCTCTGGCACACCGCTCATGTCGGCGATCAATTCTTCGACCGACTTGGCTTCTAGTGGCGTTCCAGCAATCGCTTCGTTAACTTTGGTGATATACGCTTGATGATGCTTCTTGTGATGGATTTCCATTGTTTGGGCATCGATGTGCGGTTCCATAGCGTTGTAGGCATATGGCAATTCTGGGAGAGTGTAGGCCATGACTGGGGGCTCCGAACGGAAAGGGGTAAAACTAGTTTCAGGAGATAGGCCGATACCTAGGCAGATACCGAAAAACCGCGAGAAAGTCATCGAAAGCAAGCGCTGTACCAACGGAGACCTAATCGCTTAACCATTAGTGTATTGATTCGTCTAGCGGTTGACCATAAGGCATCGTTCACTTCCATTAGCAACGTAAAACTTCTCTCGACCTCTTATTTTACTAATTCCATCGGTTACGATTTTTCGGAGATAACACCAAGGAACTCCATGAAAACCAAAAAGCCAAAGACCTGGATGAATACCGAGCAGCTCGGTGAAGCGACGGAATGCTTGAAGGCGATGGCCCATCCTGTCCGCCTACAGGTGCTTCAAATGCTGCTGGCCGGCAAGTACACGGTCGGGGAGCTTGCCCGAGAGTGCGACGTCCTTCCGTCGGTTGCTTCGACCCAAGTCCGACTCATGGAGCGGTGCGGTCTTCTGGTTGGCAATCGGGACGGTAAGCGGGTTTATTACGAGATTGCTGAATCCCACTTGGCGGGAATCATGGCGTGTTTGGAAGGTCGCTTTGCACGTTAAAGGGGATGTTTCCTCTCAACCAGCAAGCCCCAGCACGTCCCACATGGAATACAAACCGGCTGGTCGATTTACAAGCCATTTGGCTGCCATAATCGCGCCGGTTGCGTACGGATCGCGATTACTGGCTCCAACACGAATCTCGATGATTTCGCCCATCATTCCGAAGCAGATCGTGTGCTGGCCGGCATCATCTCCGATTCGGACGGCATGGTAGCCAATCTCCGATTGTGGACGCTTTCCTACTAACCCTTCGCGTCCATGAACATGCTCATGGATACTCATCTCATGCGCGACGATCTGACCAAACTTCAATGCAGTACCGCTTGGACTGTCTTCTTTCATTCGGTGGTGACGTTCGATTATTTCGACATCGACTCCGCCTGCTGTGTTCTTAAGAGCGGCCGCAGCTTGTTGCACTAGCTTCATTGCAACGTTGACAGCCACGCTCATATTGGGAGCGTAGCAAATAGGAATCTTGTGAGCGGCATCCTGAATCGCCGCGATTTGCTCCGTAGACAGACCGGTCGTCGCAATGACCGCTGGGGTCTCATGCAAAACACACTGACTGAGTAGCTCCATGCAACCTTGAGGAGTCGAAAAATCGATAACGACATCAGCGTGCCCTGGGATCTCCGAAGTCAGCTCCAAATCGATCGCCCCCAAGCCCGCCAAAACACCCGCATCTTGGCCCAGCGAATGACTCGCCTTACCGACGATCGCGCCGACGAGCTTCACTTCCGAATCCAAATGGCTAAGTGCGATTAGCCGCTTTCCGTTTCTGCCTGACGCGCCGTGGATTGCTAATTGAATGGTATTGGGCATCGTTAGGCTCTTCTACTGCGGGTCTGCAGTACGCATAGGTAAAGGAGAAGTCTTTAACAAGTGACGTTGTTACTTATTTCGCTCCTGAATTCAATCCCTGACAGAGCTCGCAGCGTCAGAAACCTACGCTTCAAAAGCCTAACAGCGGCATTCTTCGTCAGATCAAGGAATCGCCGCAAAGCTTTATAGAATAAGCCGCTTTACCGAATGAGCCGGGCTGGTTCGCTGGGCCTGGCGGCGAGCACTTCAAAGGAAGTGTTGATCTGGCTTTGCAAGAGCCTCGCGTCAGGATGATCGGGCGAGTGCTGTAAGAGCTTTCCAAGCGAAAGCCTTGCATCAACCAGCTCGCCCAATTGGTACTGAGCGGAAACCAGTTCGATGAGCCGCTCCCCTTTTTCTCCTGGAATTCCTTCCGAAGCAGCCTTGAGAGCCGCAACTGCTTCTTCACGACGATCGAGATCCATCAATGCCAAGCCGCGCACCAGTTGAGTCTCACCGTTTTCATGGACGGTCGGATGGATATCAACCATCCGATCAAGCGTGGCGAGCGAACGGAGCGGTCGGCCTACTTTTCGATATGATTCCGCGATGGCAATTTGGACTCGCGGATAGTCGCCCTTGATTAAAAGAGCACGCTGATAACTTTCCAAGGCGTCTGCATCATTGCCTTGCTGAGCCTGGCTATCGCCTAATAGCGCCCAAGCGTCCGGTCGATCACGATGGCTTTTGAGCGTCAGGGACGCTTGCGCTTGCGCACGCTCGGAATCCCCTTCAGACAAATACATCTCACCGAGCCGAACAAGATACTCAGGGTTGCTTCCAGAGAGCCGAACTGCTTCCTGCATGTGCCGAATCGCAAGTGGATGTTGACCGTTTTCCCAAAGCGTGGCGGCGTATCCCCAGTGAGCTCGTTCGTCAGTCGGACAATTTTGAATGGCTTCCGTAAAAAGTGTTTCCGCATCGTCATACCGTGAACGACGTAGAAGATCCGCTCCACGAAGCGAAAGTTGCCTAGCCTTTACTGAATGCGCATCGGGTTCGCGACCGCGCAAAGCACGACAGCCCGACGACATCGCAAACCCAGCGAATATGGACGCCAGAGCGAATGCAAAGAGCATGAATCGAAAGGATCGCGAAAAGGCCATGAATCGACGGGAGCTTTTACAGAGTGACTTATGTCGCGGACACTGCTGGTATCAAATGTCACTGATCGAGAAACACCACCCAGGTGCCGGTTGTTAGGCAACTTTGGATTTTTTCAACCCTACCATTCCCCAGGCCGAGACAACAAGAGAAAATAGGAGGACTGTAAAGAACTTGATCGAGGAACTTCGAACCTGCGGAATTCAGTCAAAGCATCCAGTCCTCCTAAGCTGCCAAATTTACACATCATTTACTGCCCCCGAGAATCCAATTTCAAAGCCATGCCTGCAACCTACAACGGACTCGATCTAGAATGTATTTATCCTGAGAACTGGACGTTCTCCGAAGACGCTTCCCCGGACGGACCGATTGGTTTTACGATCGATAGCCCAGAAGCAGCCTTCTTTTCTTTGATTCGCTATCCATGGAATTCGCCCCCGCGAGAAGTTCTCGAAGCAGCGCTTCCTGCCTTGAAAGAAGAATACGACCAACTGGAATCAGCCGAGATTGACCCCGGCCTGGGGATCGACGATAGCAGAGGGCTGGAATTGCAGTTTTATTGTCTCGACCTTCTCATCACGTCGAAGCTTCTGGCCTTCACCGTGCGACCGTACACCTACCTCGTACAGATGCAGGCCGAAGATCGCACGTTTGAAAAGATTGAACCCGTCTTTCAAGCGATCTTGACCAGCATCCTGCGATCGCTAACGAAATGAGAATTGAATAAGAACCAGCTCGGGAAAACTACTCCGGCAGAGGTTTTCCTTTCGTTTCCGGCAAGAATGCAATCGCGATGATTCCAATAAGGAACACGACGCTCATGTAGCTGCAAGCATCTCGAAACGCATCGATGCGATCTGCCGGAGTCTTTGCGTTCTCAGCTAGTTTCAATTGCAGTAAACCAAGAGTCACAGGGCCTGTTGCAGCCAAGTAACGTCCAACGTTGTAGCAGAAACTGGTTCCGGTGCTTCTTAAACGAATCGGGAATAATTCAGGAAGATAAATCGCAAAACCAGCAAACAGTGACATGTGGAAGAAGCCCATGACCGAACTCATCCAAACATGCTGGACTCCGTTGAACGTTTGAAAGTAAATGATTGTAATCGCCATTGCCGACAGAAACGCGAACACGAAGGTCGGTCTTCGGCCTATCTTTTGAGCGATGTAAGTAAACGAAAGCATCCCGAAAAACGCGCCAATGTTTTGCAGAATCCCATTGATAGCTACCCACTTGGAAGCCTCAGCGGCGATCAACTCTTCGGCAACGCCTTTCTCCTTCAGGTTGTTAGTTATCACATCGCGAACTAAGTCTGGTGCGAAGAACCCAATCCCCCAAATTCCAATGATCCCAGAAACGCAAAGCATCATTCCAAAGAGCGCCGACTTCCTCCATCGGGCGTCCCCGAACAATGCAAAGTAAGAACCAAACTTAACCCCGGTGATTTTCCCCTCGGCTCGTGCCTTGACCCAAGCCTCGGGTTCCTTCAATTTCATTTGCAAAAACACGCACAGAAACGCGGGCAACGCACCAATGACAAACATCCACTTCCAACTTTCAGATGCTGCGATGGTTTCGCTTTTGACCAGTGACGATACGTACATATAAATCAAGCCCGAGGAGATATTTCCGACGGCTGAAAGGGCTTGCAGAGTTCCCAACGCTCCGGTCCGCGAACGTGCGGGGAGACTGTCGGCAACCAACGTCACGGCAACACCAAATACACCCCCAACACCAAGCCCAGTGATAAATCGGAAAATGGCGAAGCTGATCCAGCCCTGTGAAAAAGCAGATAAGCCTGTGAAAACCGAGTAGAGTAGTACCGTAATCGTCAACGTTTTTGCTCGCCCAAACCAATCGCCGACCGATCCGAAAATCAATCCACCCGTCGCCCAACCAATCATGAAAATGCTGGTCGAGTAAGCGGCATATGCACCAATCTGGTTACTATCAAGCCCAGGAGGCAACAGATACTTCAAAGCATCTTTGCGAACAAGAATAAAAATCTGTTGATCGAGACAGTCGAACAACCAAGCCATGGAAGCCATTGCAAATACGAACCAGTGATAGCCGGTCAGCCCGTTCCACCACTTCTGATTCTCACCCTGTACCGGCGTTTCGTTCGTCATTCGATCAAGCTCGCTTCTCGTTGGTCTGGTTTCGTCGATGTGGAACGCCTGAATTATGATCCGAAATCATTAAGGCACAATCCGGTCCCATAAGATCATGGTCGACGGAAGATGGACATGCAATAAGGCGAGCAACACAATCAAGCCCACTGCAAGACCACAGTAGGATGGGACCGGCATCCCACCCTGCATGCTCATTCGAAAGAATTGCTCCAAATTATACCAGGCATTTCCCTGCATTGTTTCCCTGGCTTGTTTGCCCTGCCAGCCGCTCGCCTACCAACCCGACGCTACGGCAATAAAGGAGCGTTTTGCCTGAGCCGATGGCGCTAGCCACGGGTGCCGCTCGGCGATCGCAGGTTTGAGTCGCTGGAAAGTTTACCGGGGCGAACCCGGAGCTATCGCTCATGGCTCAGGTTTCATTAGCCCAACACCCCGAAAGTTTTTGTTACTTTGCAGATTCAAAAAGGCTGGATTTGCGGAGGATCTCTTCCGAAGCAACAAGAAGTTTCTTCAACTCTTTAATATCCTCGGCCTTTATTTCGACATTAGGAATGGATGTCAAACGTAACATTTGACTCGCGGAATTGTTTCCGGAAAGCGAGTCTTTCGCCGCACCACTATTGCCCAACAATGTCGCAATTCCATCACGAAAGCGTTGACTGAAAAAATCGACCGACAATGCGTCCGAAGGCTCCGAAGCTGGTAGCGACTCACCCGAAGGCCCAAGTTTCGTAAACAACACAACTCCCGATGCTCCACCGCGTTTGCTAAGAGCAATTTGGCGATACGCTCCCGATAGCCCGTCCTCAATAGGCGGGCTGACTTCTTCGGTTGCCGGATTATCAACCGCCGGATCCATTTTCTCTTGATCGTTCTTTATATCGGCAACGGGTGTTAACGGCTGATCATCAACCTTCGGGGTTTTGTCATAGTCAACTAACGTTGCGGACCACCCAAGCGAAGAAAAATGCAACTGCGGATTCTCTGCAGTTGTTGCCGCTTGGTCCAAAGAAAGGATCGCTTGTTTTTTGCCCTTCCTGAGTGTCCACTGATATGTGTTTTCACCGAGCAGATGCTTGTTGAATCGCTCAATATGCGAGAAGTCCGTTACTATCCAGCCATCAATTTGCGGACCTAGCACTTCCTTCGTCGGTATCGGAAAACTAACCGTGTCCGAAGCCATCGTCGCAACCGACATCAGCATTCGCAGCGAGACTACGGATGCAATCCCAAGCCCAACCATCCAAGCAATCGCAAACGAACTTCCCAAGGACCACTTCCAAGACGAATCAGCTGTTCCTGCAACCTGCAAGTCTTGAGGATTCTCTACATCGACGACATCTTCTTTCAAAGTAAACGCCGTTAACAATTGATCGGTACTGAAAGCCATCGCAAGTGTCATCAAAAAGATGACCGTCGTTACGATCTCCAACGGAATTCCCTCCGTCATCGACACCCAGCCTCTTGAATCAAACAACCATACAAGAACGACCCTAAAAGCATTAAATACGAGCACCCAGAAAAATGTTTGAAGCAAGTTGAAAACATGTCGCACCGGTCCATAGCTTCTCAAAACCCCCCACGCGAAAATCACCGTGAGGCTCGAGTACAACGACCGAATACCACTGCACGCTTCGAGATCGTCGAACTTAGCCGACACCACCGAAAGCATCGCTCCTTCGCGAATATGAATCCAACCAAGTCCATCCATAAAGACACTTGCCAATAACGAAGCAACTTTCTGCAAACCTATCGCAACATATGTATCCATCGAATCAGGAATGAAACGAAACATGGCTAGGATCACCAACGCAGGCCACATAGCCTTAATCCCCTGATTGCCATGCCCAGCATAAATCAAGACGCATAGAAAAAGCAAAAAGCTCATCCAACCTAGCGTCGGCGTTGCCATGATGGTTGTTAACAAAGCTCCAATCACCGACAACGCCATCCCGATTGCAACTACGGACCCATTTACCGGCGGCTTTGGCGAAAACTCTACTGCTTCTGCCGATTCGCCTACGCTCGCAGAGACCGATGGTACAAACTTATCCCGCCGATAAAAAGCGACAAAAATCGCCATTACGATCGCAAGCGGGAAAAATCTAAATGAATTCGAATCCCACATTGCGGTAAAATGTTGCCACAAAACCGAAGCATGCGCGGCTATGCCGAGAATCAGTAGAAGCACAAGCGGATAACGAAGGATCGACATATTTGAATTGTATTTTGCTTGAGTGAATCATGCCCCGACGACCACATAGTCTACTAGCAGCACTACATTTCGGAAAACACAAACGAAGATGAATTTTTCGCGAGGATCGGAGAGTCTACGTTAGAAATCGTCTCTGCCGATAATGACGATTGCAACGGACTTTATCGACGTCATTTCGGTAATAACGGAGTCAGACCTGCCTGGAAATTGGGGAACTGAAACGAATATGGAATAGACTCTTTCAGCCGATCCGTTCTAATTCGCTTACTTCCCTCGCCGCGACTTCTTGCTGCTGGCCTGCCCGGGCTCGCATCGAATTGAGCTTTCGCGGATTGCTTAATAGGCGAACTGATGATCGGGATCTGTTGGTTTGCGAATTCAAATCGCGGCGGAAAACTTCCAATTTGTCGAGCAATAAACTCGTAGTAATCACGTCGTTTTACCGGATTCCCGTCCGCAACGTTGTACATCCGATGTCTTGTTTGACCATCACAAGCGGCAACAACGATTCCGGCCAAGTCCACGACATGAATCAAATTCAAATAGCTTTCCGGATCGATCGCGATTGGCTCGTTATTTCTGAGCACATCCAACCGAGGAATCCTACCTGGACCATAGATACCTGCTGCTCGAAGGATACATCCGTGCAATGAATCTTTTTTAGTCGCCGTACCCAGCTGCACCCGTGAGAATATCTCGCGATCGAACCAATCCTCTGCTGTCTTTGCGGCGATAGCTCCCGGTCTTAGCGGCAACACCTCCGCCTCTTCATCAACCCAACTGCCATCATCACGTGGTGAATAGACTCCTGTCGTCGATACATAACACCAACACGCCGGAACCCCACCTTTGGCATCATGAAGCCAATGATGGAGCAAATTATCCAAACCCAGCGTGTGCGTTTTCTCGGCCGCAATGCCCTCGACAGGAGCGTGACTCACGCAAACCACAACCGAATCGATCTTGGGCAACACCAGCAAGTTATCACTAACGCTAGGTCGATACCAATCCCACACGACTGGTTGAATTCCAAGACGCTTCAATTCTTCGACACGACCCGTTGATCTTGTAATTGCGTAGACCGAATCACCTTTCGCTAACCATATCCGAGCGATCTCAGAACCAACGTATCCACAGCCAACGATCAATCGATTCAATTTTTCGGAAACTCCCTCAAGCTCTCTTGGCTTGTCTGCATTTGCGAGTTAGCTTCTCGTGATATCGAGTTCTGAATAGTCGAGTTCTGTATAGTCGTCGAATTGCTTGATGGCGAAGCTATTGGCTCAAGAGGCCGAACATCAACACTGACGGTCAAGATCGTAGCACCACCACCGATGAGCACTCCCTGGACAGGACACACGTCACCATAGTCACGCCCCCAACCAATTGTGATGTGTTCAACCATTGGGATCAGGTTGTTCGTCGGATCGAAATCAACCCAATGACCTTGGCCCATATAGACGCTGACCCAAGCATGAGAAGCATCGCTTCCGACAAGCTTTGGCTTTCCTTCTGGTGCATGCGTAAGCAGATATCCGCTTACATAACGACATGGAATTCCCATCGAACGCATGCATGCGATTTGAACGTGAGCAAAATCCTGGCAGACTCCGCGTCGTCCTTCCAAAACGGCTAAGGTTGGTGTCGAGACCTGTGTCGCTTGCGGATCATACTCGAACTCTTGAAATATTCGACGAGTCAAATCAACTGCGCATCCCATCACAGATCTACCGGGCACAAAGCTCTTCACAGCGTAATCGTACGCTTGCTGAGATTTTTTCGCGTAACGAGAATCGAAAACAAATTGAGAGGCATGTCTCGTCGTTGAAGTCAACGGAGACATTACCTTTTGAACAATCTGTTCCCAAGCCAGCTGCCCGAGGCCAATCGTTTGAGGAGTTGTTCTATTCACTTCGCTAGTCGCACAAACAGTCATTTCTCGATGAGACTGTTCCATCGAAAAAAACTCGGTTTCATTTCCGAAGCTATCAATCCAACGCTGACGAGTCCTCGGTTCGGGAGAAATTACAACCGAAGGATCGATCACCGTTTGATACTCCAACGAACGGGGTCGCAATCGATTTTGGTTATGGGATAGTGATACAGCAGAACTGTACTCGTACTTCGTAGTATGCGTGACTCGGTATAGCATGTGATTGAACAGCGGCTATTGCGTAGCCGCATCCCCCAATCTTTGCGTGACGGCAGTGTGTGTAAAAAATCGTTCTGCGAGATAATCTGCTAGCTTATTCAGTACTCCCGTTAACTCCTTAACTAGCCGCTTCAATTCGGGACGAGTCGCACCGCTGGTTGCCAACCGCCCAGCCGCAAGGTCTTGAGCAGCATTGAGCATCTTCCCGGATTCATGATCTATCATTACGACTCCTTCTACATCCAATAGTCGAAGCGTCGCGCGACAATTCAGGATCTGCTGACGCTGAAAACCAAGACCCTTTGGATCAAGTGCTGTCAGAGACTTGATATGCTCATCAAGCTGAGCAAATTGAAAGGCTGCCGCTCGCGGGTTAGATTGATCTGCCAACAGCAAGTCAACCAACGGACCAGGCTCGATACTCGACAAATATCGATAACGATAAGTCATCGAACTGTCCATGATCTCGAGTAACGATTCGAGTAGCGAAGCTTGCCTTGAGTACTCCGGAACCACCCAACTTTCTATCAACCGCAACTGATTCGTAGCACGCTCGATCCGTCGTCCCATGTCCAAAAACTGCCAGCCCGGACCTCGTGTCATGTTCTCTGCGACCAATCCTGCAAACCCGGTGAAGTGATCGAGTATATCGCTTAAAAGAACTTGAATGTCACCCAACTGACAACCTTCCACAGGATGCGGGAAAAGTACACCGAGATCTAATTGCGAAAGAATTTGCCAACTATCTAAGCTCAATCGATCGCGAATTGCGGTTGCATTACGACGGACTCCAATCAAAGCAGCAGCAAACGAATTAAGGTTTGAAGCACCAAAGACGAACTGAGTAATCTGTCGACGAAGATGAGCACTCAGCGCCTCGGGTTCTGTGATGATCGGCTGTTGGCTTTGCTCTCGCTCTTCGATTGCATCAACAACAACAGATATGACCGGTAGCAACTCTTGATCGACCTCGCCAGTGAGTCGATTCACACAGCATCGAGCATGTCGAATCATTCCTTCAGACCGTTCCGTCCATCGCCCGAGCCAATAAAGATGCTCGGCAACTCGACTCGGCAAGTCATAGCTGGCACGTCGAAACTCGAGCGATGTAACTGTTGGTCGTCGAAGCGTAACCGGTTTGACTGGGCTATTACCAAGAACCCATACATCTTTGCTCATCGTCCCCGATGCTAACGACTCGGACAGTCGATCGGGATTGTCAGCGACACGCGCTATACCACCACTGAGAACTTGAAAATCATTCTCAGCCGCAGTCGCAAAGACTCGCATCGCCATTGGCCAGCCGACCACCTGATGATTGTACCAAGTTGGAACGGTCGAGAACTGCAGGGGAGGCGACGCGACATAATTCCACGGGCTCTTTTGAATTGCATTAAGTGATTTCGTTCGCTGATCTTGATTCAATTGTGCTCCTGTCCATCGCGGGCCACTGGACCGTGCCATCGAATCTCGAACGACCAGCTGATTCAAGTTGTTCGTTACGTACTGTCGCGAACTCTGGTCACCACACCACCACGATGGCCAGCTTCGCAATATAAGATCATCCCCAAGTAGCTCATTACAGAGCCTTGGAAGAAACGAATGCAGTGCGGGAATCTCAGCCCAACCACATCCGAGTGGATTCGCCACAGAAATAGTCCCATCGCGGCTCGCTTGACATAAACCTGGAATACCATGAGCTGAGCTGGCAAGTTCCAATGGATCACAATCCATATCGCGAATTCTTCGTAGCAACGTTCCCACCGGTACCAAGTCGCTGAGAGTCTTTAAATAAACCCGGCGATTCCGAACTGTAAGATCATCGGCCTGGGCTAATGCATAGCCGAGATAGCGAGCCAAATATGCATCTTCAAAATAAGTCGAACTCTTGGTACCAGGACTTAGCAAAACACTTCGAGCCTCGCGATCCACTGGCGAACCATCTCGAGGCAAAGCATTCTTCGCAATTGACTCCAAGAGCGTGGCAAAAAACGGTGCAGACCGCTGAACCAATAAATCATGAAACTCATTAGGTAACACTTTTGAAAGCGCAATTCGATTCTCAACCACATAGCCGCCGCCACTCGGTCCTTGGGTTCGATCCGCGATAACAAACCACTCGCCATAACCGTCTCGACAAAGCTGCGCAGCGTACAGGCTGATCATCGGCTTATCAGGGCTCGCCGTTCCCTGCATGCCGTGGATGTAACCCTCGTGCCCAAAGAAAAACTCGGGAGGCAGAAACCCTTTGGACAAAAGGTTCTGAGGCCCGTAAACGTCCTTCAGGATCAGATCCAAAAGCTTGGCCCGCTGAGCAATCCCCCGCGAAAGGTGCAACCAATCTTCGATATCCAAAACAAACGGAATCGGGTCGACCTCCCAGAGTCTTCGCGAATCTGAATCCGAAGCGACTCCACCCGTATATTCTAACAAACGATTCTTAGCGACCCGCCAGCGATCTGAAACCGATTTTGCAGTGGGAGGAACGTAATTGACAGAGCCGGCCGAAGCAGCATTCATGCCCGCTTGGGGCTGCCCAAGATTGGCCTGAGGCGAGGCTTTTTGGGTGTCTTGGCCTGTTAGAACTCGAAACCAGCGTCGTAACTGGTCGGGTGAACGAGATAAAATCTCGTCAAATCTCTGATTAGTCGACCGATATTCTGGAATAAGCGATGTGAGGCGCGTTGAGTCATCCTGTCCATCCCGATATTCCATATTGCCAAGTTTCTGCGCTGACGAGTCAACAATTAAGATTCCTTCACGGCTGAAAGTTTAATTGTCCGTCGCTGGGCAGTCTACTGTACGAATCCCCCATATCAGGGGATCCATTCTGGAAATCGCACGTAATTTTGTCGTTGCTTAATCCTCGCTTAAGGTTCTTCCCCCTATGCTTATTCATGCGATGCCGCGTCCATAACGGTAAAGGCATCTGTTAATTCATGACCAGCGTCATGCCCGGCGCATGGATTATCCAGCACATTTATATTATTGGTGGAACAAATTGGTAAAGGTAGCACGGTTCACATTATGAAACGATTTGGTTGGTTTGCTTTAGGTTGCGTCGCGGTAGGAGGCCTCGTTTGGGGCATCAATACAAGCATCGCTCAGTTACCAGAACGCGAAGGCCCTGGTCAGCAGGGACCCCAATCGGGACCTCGCCGCGAAGGCCCAGATGATCGACGTCCCGGTCGACCTCCACAAGAAGGAGGCCGAGGCGGCGAAGGATTCGCGGGTGACCCCGAACGCCGCGGCCCAGGTGGCCCAGGTCCGGGTCCAGGAGGACCACGTGGCCCAGGCGGACCCGGCGGACCCGGACCCGGCATGCCGGACCCACCACCGACGCGTTTCCTGAGAGTACTCGACCTAAATCGAGACTTCCAAATTAGCGCCGACGAAATTGCGAAAGCCTCAGAATCGCTTAAAAGACTTGATATCGATCAAGACGGCATCATCACCGAAGACGAATTTACTATGCCACCACCACGGCCACCTCGCCGCGGAATGGAAGATGGACCTCCAAATGACGGCGGACCTCCAAATGATGGCTACCGCGGAGATAGACCGCGTGGCGATGGGCCTAATGCTGATGGGCCTAATGCTGAAGGACCTCGCGGTGAAGGACCACGAGATGGCGGTCCACGTGGTAACAGACCAGAAGGTGACCGACCAGAAGGCCGACGCCCACCTCCACCTCGAGAGGATGCCGGACCGGACGAACCACGCAGCGGCCCGCCTCGAGGTGAACCTGGACGCGACGGTCGGCGAGGCGGACCCGACGGTCGTCCACAACCCGAGGGACCCCCACCAGGTGCGGCAGTCGAGCAACCCAAAGACACCGTTGCAATCGCACCTTCGGAGTTGCCAAAAGAAGTAGCCAAGTAAGTCCGCATACTTGCTTAAAACAAATTGATGCACATATGCTCTCATGAGGGCTTGCGATCAACAATGGTTACGAGGCTTTTTAGTTAATGCTTCGTAACCTTTTTTACTATGAGAAGATGAATTCAACTAAAATGTCTCAGTCAAGTAATCGTTCTTAAGCGAAACCTCGATCCCTCGATTCCCAATATGCGATTACTAGTCGTTGAAGATGAACCTGATTTGCTGGAGTCGCTTGCACAGTCTTTTCGTGAAGATGGCTATGCAGTAGACGTCGCACAAGATGGACGTGAGGGTTTACATAAGTGTAAAGCATGGGACTACGACGTAATTATCTTGGATTGGATGCTTCCCAAACTCAATGGCATCGATCTGCTAGCGCAACTACGCAAGGTGAAATCAACACCCGTTCTCTTGCTTACAGCTCGTGACACAGTTTCCGATCGCGTGCTCGGTCTCGATTCGGGAGCGGACGATTATCTGGTAAAGCCATTCAGTCTTGCTGAGTTGCTGGCTCGCGTTCGTTCTCTTATTCGACGATCGGTAGGACACGCAAGTAACGTCATTGAAATCGGTTCGCTTGTCGTCAATGTTGCCAACAAGACCGCCTCGCAAGATGGAGTGCTGCTGGATTTGACCGCACGCGAATATGCCTTGCTCGAACTACTTGCATACCATCGTGACAAGCTAGTCAGTAGAACAATGATCTACGATCATATTTTTGACGAGGATGATGACACGCTTTCGAACTTAGTCGACGTTCACATTTCTCATCTGCGAAAAAAGCTCGGCAAGGACCTTATCGAGACGCGTCGAGGACAAGGTTACATCCTTCATGTTTAGTCGTTTTCGATCACTTCGATGGCGGCTTCAAGCATGGTATACCGGCATACTCTTCCTGGTGATTGCAGGCCTTAGTTCTGTTCTTCATTGGGAGATCACTCGCTCACAGTGGGATCAGGTAGACGAGGAACTGTTGAGCGCGGCGCGAATTCTTGAAGGAGCCATGCGAGACGTACCGCAAGGAATACTCGATAGCATGTCACGCGATCTTGCCACGCCACCTGGCCCTAGACCAAATCCAAGAGACGACCGAAACGGGCAAGCTAATCCGATTCCAAAAGGCCCGTTTCCAAAAGGCCCATCTCCGGATGGCTCCCAAGTTCCTGGGCCGCCTCAAGACAATCGGCCTTGGGGAGGCCGTCCAAACCGCCCATCCAATCCACCACACCCCAGTCGCGACACGGTCGGTCGCTTAGATTGGAATCTCGGTCCAGAAGAAACCAAACAACTTCAAAGACAACTAAGCGAATGGGAAACGGACATTGTTTGGCCTCGCGCAATCCCAGACCAGCTTCGACAAGGCCAAGACTTGGCTTATTTCATCGTGTGGCGATTAGACGGATCGATCATGAAGCAATCCGACGTCCCAGGCGTCGTCATGGCTGATTTGGATAGGCTTTTACAGAACCATATCCGAGCTCGATTGCGATACGATCGCTACGCATGGCAACAGCGAGGTCCCTGGCGCGAGATATACATACACGGCCCGCGAGAGACTCTTATATGCGTTGGACGTTCTGTTGTTGGCGAACAAACGCGAACCAGTCGACTCACCGCAAGTCTCGCGGTAACGGGCCTTTCAATCTTAGTCCTCGGAGCACTCGGCGGTTGGTGGACGATCAACCGAGCCATCGCTCCGATACAAAAAATGAGCGACACAGCACGAGGCATCAACGCTAATCGACTCGCGCAACGTATGGACCTTAAAGGTGTCGATTCCGAAGTCGCTGAACTGGGTAAGGTTCTGAACGAAATGCTAGATCGGCTCGGAGATTCAATCGCTCAGCAAAAGCGATTCACAGCCGACGCTTCTCACGAACTACGCACACCGCTTTCAGTCATCTTATCGAGCAGTGAACTAGCCCTTTCAAAGCCTCGCAGCGGGGACGAATATCGTGATCATCTCGAGAAGTGCCAACGAGCAGCCACTCGGATGCGAAACCTAGTTGAATCGCTTTTGATCCTTGCAAGAGTCGATTCTTCTCCTTCTACCGAACTCTTCAACAAAGTCAATCTCGAAAACATCATCGATGAAAGTATTCAACTACTTGAACCTTTAGCTTCCGAGTCCACTATTAAAGTCACCAACGAATCGAGCACATGCTTTGTGATGGGCGACTCGAGTCAATTGGGCCAAGCCTTTGTAAATCTGATTTCCAACGCCATCAAATACAACTCGCCCGGTGGCAACGTGACTGTTCGATCTAAGATCGAAGGCTCCAAGGTCTTGATAGAGGTTGTCGATAACGGCATGGGTATCCCCGAGAGTGACTTGCCGCACATCTTCGAACGATTCTACCGAGTCGACCAAGCAAGATCTCGTTTGCAAGGAGGAACGGGACTCGGTCTCTCGATCACGGAGCGCATCATCGTCGCCCATGGTGGTGAGATCGGAGTACAATCCAATCTAGGCGAAGGCTCCACGTTTTGGATTAAGCTGTCAATCTATGATTCCCCTGCAACAGCAACAATTTAACCCTCGTCGAATAAAACGAATGCAAGGATTGTCGTATACTTATGAGTATGTTCAATCATTAGCGAAACTTCGAGGCGGCAAATCGGTTTACAAATAAGTCTCATCGCTCTCTCTTCTACCTATTAAGAATCGGTCAAAACGCATGTATCGCCATCTCCAAAATCGACGCAGGTTCCTGACGACATCAGGCGTTTTTGCATCTACGTTGATGACGACTCCGGGTGTGTTTGCAGAGCAACTCGCGGTCACTCCGAGTATGACCGAAGGACCGTTCTATCCTGATCACCTACCGCTTGATAAGGATAATGACCTGATCCTACTTGGCGATTCTATTACACCCGCCGCTGGGATTATTACGCAGCTCTCTGGACGAGTGCTCGGCAAGAATGGTTTACCGATTAAAAATGCGACCGTTGAAATCTGGCAGTGTGATGCCAACAAGGTTTATCTCCACAGCCGTGACAGTAAACCTAAGTCTTCGCAGCAAGACAAGCACTTCCAAGGTTTTGGTCGCTTCGAATCCAATCAAGCCGGAGAATATCGATTTCGAACAATCAAGCCAGTCGAGTATCCGGGGCGGCCTGCACCCCATATTCACTTCAAAGTCAAACTGGGCGACCGTGAATTACTGAATACCCAGCTCATGATTCGAGACTATCCCGGGAACGATCGCGATGGCATTTTTAAGAACGCTGCTCGAAAGTTCGATCGAAAACTTTTCGAAGCCGATTTCCTTCCGATCCCCGAATCCAAAACCGGCGAACTGTTTGCGAAATTCGATCTTGTCCTAGGAATAACCCCGAGCGAGGAGCAACTGAATCCGCCTGAAACCAACAAGCGAGCTGAATCTTAGAAATCGGTCGTTCGGTAGACTTTTTTATAGACTGGCTTTCACGTAGCTGTTTCTCTCCGAGACGCAACTACGTGTTTGCAAAAAAATCTAGAAGAGCCGAAGTTAGCATCAGCGTTTGCTGCGCTTGGTTGGTTTACCCGAACTCTTTTTGAATGATGATCGCTTCGTGGTGGCACCACTTCTCGGGCCACCTTTTTTCACCGCTGCCGATCTTTTAGCACCCGACTTTTTGAAGCCTGATTTTTTAAAGGTCGACTTGCTGAACGATGTTTCATTGCTTCGATCTCGACCTGAACCTGTGCTGGACTTCTTGCCGCTTGTAGAAGAACGTCCGCCCGTCGAAGTTCTCGAAGTTCTTGATGTGCTGTCCCGAGATCCTGTCGAGGCTCGCTTTCCGGGAGCAAATTTCTTGCTTGCTTTCTTGCGACCTGCAGTGCCTCGATCTTCGACACCCGAGCGATCGAAACTCGTTCGCTCAAAAGAACCCGCAGGAGAATTCGCAGAAGAACCCCCAGGAGAATTCGATCGAGACCTGCTTGATGTTGCACGACCTGTCGAACGCGCAGCGGGTCTCTCCGTAGATCGCACTGATTTGGAGTATCTTGCCGGAGTGTCAGAACCGGAGGCACTTCGCGAATCTCGTCCTCGGCTCACAGGACGTTTGGCCGGTTGCTTCGGTGACTTCTTTGGGCTTCTTCCTCGTGATTGCGTTGCGGGTCTTCGGCTGTCCGCTTCGCCTTCGTCTGATTCATAATCCGTTTCGTCATCGGACTCATAGTCAATCACATCGCCAATCCGTTCGTTGCCGCCATCTCGCAGAAGGATTGCATCGGACTCAATGGAACGCTGGTGAAAGGACACGCCAGGCATATCATCATCGTCGTCTTCATTCATACCCGCCATCAGCGGAGTCACCCATCCATCGTCATCGTCGTCGGCTTCATCCGAACCGGCTGACGGATGATTGGCTGCGAATGGGCTTGCAAGCAGCAACTCGTCGTCATCCCAATCAAACGGATCTTTTGTCTTCTTCTTCGCTCGAGTTCGATCAACGACTTCTTTAATCGGTTGTCTTGAACGCGCACCGGCAGCCTTCGCGTTTCCCAGCTTCGCATCACCCAGCTTCGAAGCACTAGTCCGCGATGCCGCAGACTTGGTTTCTGAAGTCGATTCCACTGGCTCGCCTGCGAGAGCGCGTTTGGCTTCCTTTGCGGCAACGCGTTGGTCTCTCTCAATATCTCGCTCCTCGTTGGTTTCTTTGCGCTGTCGACGAGCCTTCTTTGCATCATCAGCAGCGCGGTAAAGCGATACCACCTCGTCCTTCGTCAGCGGTCGATATGCACCAACCGGCATCGCGCCCAACTTCAAAGGCCCGATCGACAAGCGGCGAAGCGTAACTACCTTGTGCCCGAGTCTTGCAAGCACACGACGGATCTCGCGATTCTTACCTTCGGACAGTGTGATCTCCAGCTCAGTTGAACCTTTGCGAACCTTCTTGATTTTGACAAAGTCAACTCGCGCGACACCGTCTGATAAATAAATACCACGACGAAGCCGCTTCATTTCGTCAGGTTCGATCTGGCCAGCCACCACGACATAGTAGGTCTTTGGAACGCCATATTTTGGGTGTGTTAACTGCTGAGCAAGCTCACCGTCGTTTGTCAGCAAAAGCAGCCCAACACTGGAAGCATCCAATCGACCCACAGGAAAAAGCCGCTCATGACCTGGAACCATATCGATCGCACGCGAGCGACCCTGCGGATCGCGGTTTGTGCATAACACGCCAGTCGGCTTGTGAAGAGCAAAGTACGCGGGGCGTAGCTTCTTAAGCGGCGTTCCATCGACAGTGATCTTTGCAACGGACGCGTCGACCTTCATGCCGAACTGGTCCACGATCTTGCCATCGACTTCGACGCGGCCTTGTTCGATTAGCTCGTCAACTTGTCGTCGAGCTCCTAGACCGGCGGCAGCCAGAAGTTTATTGAGCCGCTGCTCGCCGCTGAGGAGTACGGTTTTTCCTTGAGTGCCCGCTTTTTCTCGATTGGTAGATGTAGGTGAACTTTTCATGGTTTCCGGGACGTTGCTTGGCGAATTGATTCTCTAGTGTATTCGGGGAGCCGGCGAAAACCGGCTGCAATCGAATTCCACCTAGCCGTCAAGCCAAAGAAATTCGAACCCCCAAGAATAATCTAGCGAACAAGACTTTGTTAGGGCAAAACCGCAGACTACTACGACTTACCTCAACCCGGAACACTCGAAAAGCTAATCCTGAACGAGCTTGGTCGGCTCAGTTGCCGGTACAGGAGAAAGCGGAGCCTTGCCAGTGATGGCGACATCCAAGCTAATTTCACGGCCCACGGACTGGTGCTCGAGTTGCCGCTGCAGATACTGCATCGTCTCGTCAATCACGTCAGCTTGCATGACCAGCAGTTCACCTGGCTGAATCAATCCCAGGGCATGATTTACTGCGTTCTGCCAGCCTGCAATCTCATGCACATCCGTAACGCGACTTCTGCCTGCCATTCCTTCTCTAAAGAGCCGCGAAATCTCACCCGGTTCACGACCTCGAAGATATTGATCTTCGTACAGGACCACGCGATCAAACGCATCGCCCAGCAATTCACCCTGTCGGATCATATCCACGTCGCGGCGATCGCCGGCCGCCGAGTAAATCGCGGTCCTACGTGCATGAGGGAATTGCGAAATAGCTTGAATGATCGCTTGAAGGCTCGATGGGTTGTGGCCGTAATCCACAATGACTGTCGCGCCGTTGATTTCCATCAAGTTAAATCGGCCAGGAACTTTGTCCATGTGAGCCGAGAAGGTCTCGAGTCCAAGTCGAATCTGCTCGCATGGCATCCCCAGAGTCCAACAAGCCGTTGTTGCCGCCAAAACGTTTTCAACTTGGAAGCCGATTCGACCATTGTGCGTAAGCGGAATACGGTCGAGTGCAAGGAGCGGGAACTCGCTAGGGCCTTCTGCAAGCATGATGGAGTTGTCGCGAACAAACGCAACACGACCACCTTCGATGCGTTTCTGAATCAACAGATCGTGCTCGCCATCAATTGCAAAAAACGCAACCGAACCGCGACACTTCTCCGCCATCCCAGCAACCAGTGGATCATCCGCCTTAAGAACAGCTGTCCCATTTTTGGAAACCGCTTCCACGACGCATCGTTTTACTTGCACCAACTGTTCAAGCGTATCAACTCCATTTAACCCCAAGTGGTCACCCTCGCCCACATTGGTTACGACCCCAACGTCGCAGTAATCATAGCCCAGCCCCTCACGGATAATGCCGCCACGAGCAGTCTCAAACACAACCGCTTCAACGATTGGGTTTGCGAGAATGGTTCGCGCGGATTGAGGACCACTGCAATCTCCAGATTCAATTCTACGTCCATTGACGTAGATACCATCGGTGCAAGTCATCCCGGTCTTTTTGCCGGTACTTGCAATGATGTGGTTAATCAAACGAGTCGTCGTAGTCTTTCCATTAACGCCTGTAACTCCGACTATCGGAACGCGACCGTTGTCTGAATTTGGAAACATCATATCGATGATAGCCTCGCCCACTGGACGACTTTGCCCCGAAGATGGTTCTAGGTGCATTCGCAAGCCTGGCCCGGCATTTACTTCAACAACGACCGCGCGCTGGCCTTGCAATGGCTGAGTAATATCTTGCGCAACAACGTCGATCCCAGCGATATCCAAACCGATAACCCTAGCTGCTTCAACGGCTTGTCTCGCGACATCCGGATGCACCCAATCGGTAACATCCGAGGCGGTTCCACCTGTGCTTAGGTTTGCATTCCGTCGAATCAAAACGCGACGACCAGCTTCTAATACGGTCTCCACCGCAACAGCTTGTTCTTGCAGGACGGCAAGTGCAATAGCGTCGATTTTGATCTTGCTCAGTACAGTCCCGTGACCATCACTACGTCGCGGGTCTTGATTGACTTGATCAACTAATTGCTGAATGGTTGATAAGCCATCACCAATCACGTGGGCAGGTTCCCGACGAGCCGCCGCTACCAGTTTTCCGCCGATCACCAAAAGTCTATAGTCATCCCCGGGAGCATGAGTTTCGACAATGATCGAACTGCTTTCTTCAAGAGCAGCAGCATAAGCCGCGATCACTTGTTCGCGTGTTTGCAAGTTTGTCGCAACACCTCGACCGTGGTTTCCGAATTGCGGCTTCACCACAACTGGGTAGCCGATATCTTCGGCCGCTTCGCAGGCATCCTCAAATGAATCGACCGCGCGTCCAACAGGCGTTGGAACACCGATCGTTCGAAGAAGCTTTCGAGTAAGTTCTTTATCCTGAGCAATCGATTCAGCAATCGCGCTTGTCGCATCGGTTTCAGCAGTACAAATACGACGCTGTTTGATACCTTGGCCGAGCTGGACCAAGCTTCCCGAATTCAATCGATGATACGGAATACCTCGCGCGACAGCAGCATTGACGATCGCAGCGGTACTTGGACCAAGACAAACTTCGTAAGCTAGCTCCCGAAGCTTCGCAATCTCTGCGTGAACATCAAACGGAAGATCTTGCGCTGCCGCAACAATTAGATTGAACGCTACATCCAGGCAAGCCAACCCAAGCTGTTCATTTTTGTATTCGATCGCAACTCGATAAGTTCCTTCGACATTGCTCTCTCGGGCACGACCATAACCAACAGGCGTACCGGCGAGCGATTGAAGCTCGAGCGTTACGTGTTCGAGAATATGCCCCATGTATGTGCCACGACGTAGACGTTCAAAGAAGCCACCGCGCACGCCTTCGCTACATCGATGCTCGATCATCGATGGCAACCAGCCCTTGAGCCGCTCATTTAACCCAGGAATCATTTCGGAGGATGTTTCCTGATACTCTTCCAAGATTACCCAAGCTTCCAAGACTGGAAAATTTGCCCACACGTTCGGGCCGCGAAGCTTGTTCACCTTCAAAATACGCATGTGTTCCTCGAGTAAATTTTGTTGCCAATCCAAATGCAACGTTAGAAAGGATTTTGGTGTTCGTCCTTTGCGGAGAGGCAGGATCCCAAACACCAACTTGATTTTAGTGCAATTTCTAGGCCGTAAGCTAACGAGAGAGAGTTTAATCCGCCCGTGCCGCTAGGAAAGCGTGGAATTGAAAGCTTTTGAAAATTTCACTAGACATTCAAACCAATTCTTCGATTGCTTCGCGTATTCCTTCCTTTGTCGTCAAAACCGCACCTCTGATGCATTTTTTGACGACATTTCAAAAGCAGTTTCATTGAATGGCACTAGGGCGTACCTGCCGTGTTTGGTACAACCGGAGTAAGCAGCCGAAACTACTTTCCGGCTAGCCATTTTCAACGGTCCATCCTTTGAAAATTCTTTTCTTATCTGCTTGTCCATCGTTTCAGGGCTACTCCAAAATTGTCCTCCGCAAACTCTGCATCGAAGCATACTTCGGAATCGAATCTGCCAGCGGATTTAACGCCTGGAAGTAAACGAACCGTGCTTAATCACGGAGAGGAAGCTCCAATGCATTTGGATTTGGAGCTTTTTGCAAAGCTGCCGAAGGAAGTACAAAACAAGATTCGCTCGACGCTGGAACCGGAAGAGTTGCCGATTTTTGTTTTTGAACCAGACCTTTCACCGCGACTCAGCTACGTTTCTAGCTACGCAGTTTTGACCAGTCGACGCGTTCTGGTAGTCGCACCGCGTAATTCAGTCGTAACGCCCAACGGGCATCCAGTCATCGTTATCCAACCTGCGAATTCACAAAGCCGGAACTCCTCCGAAGCCTTCATCACGCAGACGTGGAATGTTATGGAGGTTGTTGATCTGGTGCTTGTCGATCGAATCGGACTTGGCACGATCGAGTTACTCGGCTCTACATCGCGACTCCAAGTTCTACGATTTTCTGCTGGCCGTTTCACAACTGCCAGACTCTTCGTCGAGAAGTTTCGCGCTCTGAAATTGCAACAGTCGATCGAAAACAAAAGTCACCTGTCTTTCGGTAAGCCCGAAAGCCATATCGCGGTCCTCGCAGAACCAGAGGCTTCCATCTGTCCTTCCTGTGGCGGGACAATGCAACCAGGCGAGTCGACCTGTCGTGATTGCGCACCCGAGGCGTCCCCAGATACAACACGCTCGCTGTGGCGACTGATGCGATTCGCAAAGGCTCGGATGGGAATAATTCTATTCGGATTTGCAATGACGCTCGCTAGCACTGCCGTGGGATTGCTGCCTCCCTACTTAACGATCCCATTGATCGATAAGATTTTGATCCCACAGAAGAATTTTGAACTCGTCCCGTGGTACATCGCCGGCCTGTTCGGCGCAGCTGTACTCGCGTGGATGTTCACTTGGGTCAAAACCTACGTGCTGTCTATCGTTAGCGAAAAAATCTCAGCCGACCTTCGCAACAAGACTTATGAACATCTTCAAAGTCTGTCACTCGAATTTTTTGGTGGGCGTCGAACAGGTGATTTGATCGCGAGAGTGAGCAACGATACCGAACGCATCTGCGACTTCCTTTCGCTCCAGCTACTCGACTTTATTACCGACCTCATCATGATCGTGCTCACCGCTTCGATACTCTTCAGTATCGACCCGATGATGGCTGCGGTGACACTGATACCATTCCCGCTGATCGCTTGGTTAGTTCAATACGTACGAACGCAACTTCGACAGGGGTTCGCTCGAGGAAGTGCCGCTTGGGCAGAAATGGTAAACGTCTTAGCCGACACGATTCCGGGGATTCGTGTTGTGAAAGCCTTTGCTCAGGAACGTCGCGAGATTGACCGATTCGCAACGCGTAACCAAAACGTCTACGATGCAAACACTCGCGTCAACTGGCTCTGGTCGGCCTTCGCTCCGATCATCACCTTTCTGACAGATATTGGTCTATTAATCATCTGGGCATTTGGAGCCTATCGCGTAGCAAATGGTGATATGACTGTGGGTGTCTTGGCTGCGTTTGTGGCCTACATCGGCCGACTTTATACTCGGTTGGATTCCATGAGTCGCATGCTGGCTCAGGCACAACGAGCGGCTGCTTCGACTCACCGTATCTTTGAGATTCTCGATCGCGTTCCCAGCGTTGCGGAAGCCACCAAACCGATCCCTGTTGGCGTGAAAACTAATGGCCGAGTCGAAGGATCAATCGAAGTGCGTAATGTTTGCTTCCGTTACGGAACTCGGCAAGTCATCAGCGACGTCAACCTGTCAATCAAACCGGGCGAAATGATTGGTTTGGTCGGCCCAAGCGGTGCAGGCAAAAGTACCTTCGTCAATTTGATCTGTCGTTTCTACGATTGTGCAAGCGGATCTATATCGGTCGACGGTCATGACATCCGGTCTTACCCGATTTCTGACTATCGATCGAACATCGGCATCGTCCTTCAAGAACCCTTTCTGTTCTTCGGATCTATCGCTGACAACATTGCTTATGGTCGCCCCAATGCTTCGCGAGCCGAAATCGTCGAGGCTGCAAGAGCGGCAAAAGCGCACGAGTTTATCTTGCGATTGGCAGATGGCTATGATTCCCTGGTAGGCGAACGAGGCCAGTCGCTCTCAGGTGGTGAACGGCAGCGGATCTCGATCGCGCGAGCACTTTTAACGGATCCACGCATATTGATTTTGGACGAAGCGACCTCCGCAGTGGATACTGAAACAGAACGTGAAATTCAACAAGCACTCGACTTCCTAGTCCAGGGCCGAACGACCATCGCGATAGCTCACCGGTTGAGTACTCTTCGAAAAGCCGACAGAATCGTGGTCATGGAAAAAGGTCGAATCACTGAGATCGGAAAGCATGATGAACTGCTCGGTCTACACGGTACGTACGCACGGCTCCATCAAGCCCAGCAACAAATGCAGCAGGACTCGTCAGTCATCTCGGAGGCAATCTCAACATGAATGAAACCATGAAGGCCGCTCCAAAAGCCACACAGAAAGCCTCTCCAAAAGTTGTGCCCCCTCCCATCAGCCTCACTCGAGATCATTGGGGCAGATTAGTTTTTGTAAGCTCTGACGAAACGCCCATTTCGAATATTACCTTGACGCCACTCTTTCCCATCAGCGAACCCGGTCGTTGGATTTCAATCACCGCCTCCGATGGTCGAGAAGTAGCATGCATCGAGAACCCAGCCGACTATCCGGCCGAACTGCAGCAATTGCTTCGCGAAGAGCTTGCCTTACGAGATTTCGTTCCGCGCATTCAACGAGTTCTATTTGTTTCTGGTAATACAGAACCGTGCGAATGGCACGTCCTTACCAATCACGGCGAGACCAAGTTTGTCTTGAAAAGCGAAGACGACATTCGTCGGCTCAGTCCTTTCGAAGTAATGATTGTTGATTCAAACGGGGGACGCTATCGAGTCGATGATACGCGAACGCTCGATCGCAAGTCTCGTCGCCATATTGAGTGGTATGTCTGATGGAGTATGTCGAGCTCCACTGCAAGTCGAATTTTACGTTTCTTGAAGGCGCATCGCATGCGGAAGAACTGGTCGAACAAGCAGCATCGCTCGGCTATCGCGGACTAGCCATCACCGACACGAACTCGCTGTCGGGAGTTGTACGCGGTTACACGGTGGCTAAGGAAGTAAACATCCAATACATCGTGGGAGCTGAGATCGTTCCCGAAGATGGACCGCCACTGGTTGTATGGCCAACCGATCGACCTGCTTACGGTCGCTTATGCCAACTCATCACACTCGGGCGATCTCGACGAGAAAAAGGCGAATGCGAAATCTACTGGTCAGACATTCTTCAGCACGGCGAAGGTTTGATCGCAGGGATGATTTTGAAGCAGCCTCAGGAAGGGCTGATAAAACCTGAGCCGATGGCGTTAGCCACGGGTTTCGACAGTGCCACAATTTCCCAGGCGGCACCCGAAGCTAGCGACTACGGCTCAGGAAAAATGCCCTTTTCATCATCCCAGTCTAAGGACTCGCTTCCACCTGCAAGATTTGATCCGTCCGATGATATTATTTGGATTCGTTGGCTTAATGCGTTTCGCGATGCCTTTGGAGATAGAGCTTATTTACTTTCACACATTCATCTTGGAGTCGATGATCGACTAAAACTGGCCAGACAATCTCGACTCGCTCAAGCATCGCGAGTTCCGTTGGTTGCTGCGGGTGATGTTCTCTACCACTCGCCAGAACGAATGCTATTGCATGATCTTCTAAAAGCGATCAAACACACGTCGACCGTTGATGAAATTGTTGCGATGCGTCCAAGCAACGCTCAACACGCACTACGAAGCCGAGCGATCATCGCGAATCTTTATCATGAACATCCCGATGCAATTGCAAAGACGATGGAGATCGCAAGTCGCTGCCAGTTCTCATTGGATCAATTGAAATATGAATACCCTATCGAATCCACACCGAACGGAAAAACACCCCTTGAATACTTAAAGCGATTGACATGGAACGGAGCACTTGCAAGATATCCAAAGGGCGTCCCGGAAAGGATTATCGATCTACTAAAACATGAGATTCAGTTGATCGGCGACTTGAAATATGAAGCGTACTTTTTAACCGTATGGGACTTGGTCCGTTTCGCTCGTTCACGAGGCATCCTCTGTCAAGGTCGCGGATCAGCGGCCAACAGCACCGTCTGCTTTTGCTTGGGCGTTACTAGCGTTGACCCAAATGAGATGGATCTGCTTTTCGAACGATTCATCAGCCGCGAACGTGACGAAGCACCCGACATCGACGTCGACTTCGAGCACGAACGTCGTGAAGAGGTATTGCAGTACATCTATGAAAAGTATGGACGGCAACGGGCAGGGATGACTGCCGCCGTGATCACCTATCGCATCCGCTCGGCAGTTCGCGATACGGGAAAAGCACTTGGGATTTCGCTTGATCGCATCGATGCCTTATCCAAGATCTTGGAAGGCCGTGGTGGTAGCGAGTCGTTGACTGAACGATGCTTGCAGGCCGGTATCGATCCGATGTCCGACATCGGAAAACGCTTTCTCTATCTTGTCGAAAGCTTGATAGGCTTTCCACGTCATCTCTCGCAGCACACCGGAGGAATGGTGATGACGCAAGGACTGCTGTGCGAGCTTTGCCCGATTGAGAACGCTTCGATGGAAGGTCGAACCGTCATTCAATGGGATAAAGATGATTTGGATGCGCTAGGAATTTTGAAGGTCGATTGCTTAGCACTAGGAATGCTAACCGCCATTCATAAAAGCTTTGAGTTGATTGAAAACTATTATGCGAGATCGCTTACACTGGCGAATGTTCCGCAAGGAGACCAATCCGTCTACGATATGATTTGCAAGGCTGATACCCTGGGCGTTTTTCAGATTGAAAGCCGAGCTCAAATGAGCATGCTTCCAAGACTGAAGCCACGCTGCTTTTATGACCTTGTTATCGAAGTCGCAATCGTGCGTCCCGGCCCCATTCAAGGTCAGATGGTCCATCCCTATCTCGCGGCACGAGCCACTGGAATCCAACCAGAGTATCCTACTCCCGAGATCGGCCAAGTCCTCTCCAAGACGCTCGGAGTACCCATCTTTCAAGAGCAAGCGATGCGATTGGCTGTCGTCGCAGCGGGCTTTACTCCTGGCGAAGCCGATCAACTTCGGCGAGCGATGGCCGCGTGGAGACGTCCCGGAGTGATCGATCAATTCAAGCAGAAGCTCATGACCGGGATGCGGGATCGCGGACTGTCGGATCACTTTGCAGAGAATGTATTTACGCAACTACGAGGCTTTGGTGAGTACGGATTCCCCGAGTCTCATGCAGCGAGCTTTGCATTACTGGTTTACGTTTCATGTTGGCTTAAACATCACTATCCGCAAGTCTTCTGCACCGCGATGCTCAACAGCCAACCGCTTGGATTCTACTCGCCATCGCAGCTAGTCCAATGTGCAAAGAATCACCACGTGCAATGCTTGCCGGCCGATGTCAATCAAAGCGATTGGGACTGCACGCTAGAAAAAGATACGAACGCGGGTAGTCAAAGCATTCCGCATAATGTTCGGCTCGGACTTCGGATGATCTCTGGGCTTTCCGAAAGCATCGCTCGCACGATTGTCGAGCAACGTAAGCTCGCTGGCCCGTATCGAGATACCAACGATTTATCGATTCGAACGCGTGCCGGCAGCAGTGTTATCGCTTTGCTTGCTGCGAGTGGTGCCATCGATTCAATCTCTGGAAATCGTCGAGCCGCTTATTGGCAGTCGCTTGGCCTTGAACGCTCTGGTAAAGAGCTACCGCTATTCGAGCAATCTTCAACCAATGACGATGATCTCGTACCAGAAACGCTTCGCCCCATGACCGATATCGAGGAAGTCTACTCCGATTATTCGACAACAGGACTATCACTTCGCGGCCATCCAATTGGCTTCTGTCGTGAAAAACTCAATCGACTACGGGTCACCCCAGCGAACTTGCTTGCATCGATCCCAAGCGGAAAATTCATTCGCGTCGCTGGCTTGATTGTATTGCGACAACGCCCGGGAACAGCCAAGGGAATCACCTTTGTGACTCTTGAAGACGAAACGGGTTCTATCAATTTAATTGTCAAGCCAACGATCTGGAAACAGTTCTATCTGGTCTGCAAACAATCGAACGCGTGGTTAGTACACGGCGTAATAGAAAGCCGCCAAAACGTCATTCACGTCGTCGCAGGCAGAATCGAAGACCTCAGTCAAGAAATCAGCGGCTTCGATGTCAACTCACGAGATTTTCGCTAAAAGTATACACGAATATCACGTTGTCGTTGGAAGTCGGACCGCTG
>JANODQ010000078.1:0-24794 GCA_031412775.1 Pirellulaceae bacterium
GGAGCAACATGGCAAAGATTTACCAGCCTCCATTCGTCAGGGGCAAAGGCTCACGACAATGACATCGGGCCAAAAGTCATTCCCAATAGCCCCATCGATCTTTGACTTCAAACAGCATGGCGAATCCGGTATGTGGATGAGTGAACTCATGCCGCACATGTCGAGCATTGCAGATAAGTTTTGCATGGTACGCTCGATGGCGACTGAAGTCATCAATCACGATCCGGCCATTACCTTTTGCCAAACCGGCTCACAACTTGCAGGTCGCCCGAGCATCGGATCGTGGGTCAGCTATGGTTTAGGCAGCGAAAATCGCGACTTGCCTGCCTACGTCGTATTGACCTCGTTTGGAAGTGGCCGCAAGGATGATCAACCTCTCTACGATCGACTATGGAGCGCTGGTTTTCTGCCTTCCAAGCATCAAGGTGTAAAGTTTCGAAACACGGGAGATGCCGTTCTCTACCTTTCCAATCCGTCTGGAGTAAGTCCTAAAATGCGACGATCGACTTTGGATCGACTGTCGCAATTGAATAGTGAACACTACCAAGAGATACACGATCCGGAAATCCAAACGCGCATTTCGCAATATGAAATGGCGTTCCGAATGCAGACGAGTGTCCCGGATCTGCTCGATTTAAACAACGAGCCGCATCATATTCTCGACATGTACGGTCCCGATGTGAAACGTCCGGGAAGCTATGCCGCAAATTGCTTGTTGGCGAGACGACTCGCCGAACGCGACGTTCGATTCGTGCAGCTGTTCCACATGGGTTGGGATCATCACGGCGGATTGCCTAAGGCTATTCAAGGCCAATGCTATGATACAGATCAAGCCACGGCCGCCTTGATTAAAGATCTTGAACAACGCGGTTTGCTCGATGATACACTCATCGTTTGGGGTGGCGAGTTTGGTCGAACAATTTACTCTCAAGGTGCTTTAACTGAGAACAACTACGGCCGTGATCATCATCCACGGTGCTTTACCATCTTGATGGCCGGTGCTGGTGTCAAGAAGGGTCTAACTTTTGGCGAGACCGACGATTATTGTTACAACATTGTGAAGGATCCTGTTCATGTTCACGATTTGAACGCCACCATCATGCATCTCTTGGGGGTTCATCACGAACGACTCACCTACAAATACCAAGGCCGCGATTTCCGTTTGACCGATATTCACGGTGTCGTGCGGCACGAGCTCATTAGCTAAGCAAAAAGGGGTCAGGTCTCTTTTATGCGATCTTCCGATTGTCAAATTCGAATTCCAACAGAAGAATTCGTTCATCAGTTCATTTTGCGAAATTCTATTGGAGTAACGCCAAGAGTTTTTTTGAAGGTTCTTGTCATGTGAGCTTGATCGTAGAAGCCTGCCTCGAGAGCGATCTCGCTTGCTGGTTGATTGCTTGCGACGAGTCTTCGGCAGGCTTCGTGAACGCGTACTCTTTGCAAGTAATTTGATGGGGACATCTTGTAGAGCGTTTTGAAACGTCGGTTGAATTGGCTATGCGACAGGCCAGCGATCTCGGAGAGTTGCGACATCTCGAGCGACGAAGAGAAATTCTCGTTCATGATTCGGATGGCTGCTTGAATACCGTGGGCCTCTCCGCTGGACGTTGATTCGATCGGGTTTAGAGGGCGCCTGATTCCAGCGATACCGATACAAAGACCTGCATCATCGAAGAGAGGAATCTTCGTCGAAACGAACGGTTCGAGACGACCATTTACATCGGGAATTAACCAGACTTGATCTGCCAAGGGAGTCTTGGTACGCATAACTTTTTGATCTTCGTCGCGATACCGTTGCCCCCAGTACCGTGGGTGGATGTCGAGGTCAGTCTTGCCCAGAATGTCCTCCTCGTTGGCGACTCCTCTTGCAAGCAAGAACGTTCTATTCATCTTCATGAACCGACCATCAGCGTCCTTCACGTATAAAAACACGTCGGGCAAATAGTCAAACAGATGCAGTAGAGTAGCCGAATTCGCGATTTGACTAAAAAACGCGGCTCGTTGAAGGGTGAATTTTGTGCTCATGCGCAATTTGTACAAGAAAATGCGCTTTCATTGCAAGCGTTTTTTGATAGCGGTGGATAATCTTCTATGAATAATCTGTTTGCGTCGAATTCGTTTCGAAGCTATTGCGATCGACACGAGTTGCGGAAACTGGAAGCACCTTAATGAGATTTGCTGAGGGTCGAGCATGCTTAATTTGATTGGACGCGGAAAATCACACAACTGTAATGGAACAACGCGGCGCGACTTTCTCCAAGTCGGAACGTTGGGTGCGATTGGTTTTGGATTGCCGCAACTCCTGGCGGCCGCCGAACAAGGGAAAGTCGATCCATCCAAAGACAAAAAATCGTGCATCATGATTTTTAATCTGGGTGCACCAAGTCAACTCGACACATTCGACATGAAGCCCGACGCACCGGCAGAGGTCCGCGGCCCATTTAAGCCGATCAGCACCAAAGGGGATTTTCAGCTTTCTGAAATTCTACCGATGCATGCTCAAATTGCTGACAAGTTTTCGATCGTTCGCTCGTGTTATCACACTGCCGCGGCAGTTCACGACGCGGGTTGGCAGATGTTGCAAACCGGGCGTCAGTTCACGGGTGGCGTCAACTATCCTCATGCAGGTGCTGTCGTTCAATACATCAAGGGCAGGCGGAGTGATCTTCCGGCTCACGTAGTTCTTCCTCAAACGATGGGGCGGGGTGGTGGGAATCTTCCGAACGGCCAAGCTGGTGGCTTTCTCGGCAAGGCTTTCGATCCCTTTGCTTTGATGGCGGACCCGTCGCAACCCAATTTTAAAGTTCCCGATTTGTTGCCGCCTGCCTCGCTGGGCGATGTGCGAATCGATAGACGGCGTCGGATGCGAGAGGCAGTCGAAGGTCAGATGGCCGCATTGGAAGCCACCGAATCGGCGAAGATGCTCGACGCGAATTTTGAAGCGGCTTATCGATTGATGAGCAGTCCTCAAGCTCGACAAGCATTCGATCTAACTCAAGAGTCGACCACAATGCGAGAGCGATACGGGATGAATCGATTTGGGCAGTGCTGTCTGCTTGCTCGACGGTTGATTGAATCAGGCGTTCGCTTTGTAACGATCAACACTTTTCTTACTGTTTTCGATGAAATCACCTGGGACATTCATGGCAGTAAGCCTTTCACGACCATTGAAGGGATGAAGAACATTGTGGCCCCGATGTATGATCGAGCCTACTCGGCCTTGATCGAAGACCTCCATCAACGTGGCATGCTTGAAGATACGCTTGTTACTGGACTTGCCGAGTTCGGTAGGACTCCCAAAGTCAATCCCGCTGGCGGTAGAGATCACTGGCCGCAATGTTTTTCGTGTACGTTTGCTGGTGGAGGAGTCAAAGGCGGACGAGCTATCGGAGCCAGCGATCCAATTGGAGCTGTCCCCGCCGACCGACCTACTGCCCCTGGCGAGATTATCGCAACAATCTTCAAGGCCATGGGGTTGGACCTTCATGCAGAAATGCCCGGACCCGGTGGCCGACCTTTCCCACTAGTTGATTTTGGTGTGCGAGAAATCCGTGAGCTGTTTGCCTAAGCAAATGGTTCGTGGTCAAAACTTTGAACAATCAAATAATTGCAGATCCAACTCGGAAGCAATTTTAATTCTGAGAGTGAGAACTTAAGGTCGATGTTACGAATTTATTCATATTGCATTTGTCTGCTGACGTTTTTGTTGATCGTCGGCCATTACGAATCGTCGTCAGCTTCCGAGCCCCTGGTCGAAAAGCCTGAGCCGATGGCGCTCGCCACGGGTACCGACGCTCCAACAGTTGTACCGATAGCACCCGGGGCTAGCGCCCACGGCTCAGGGGAATCAAGCACATGGAGTTTTCGTAACGATGTTCAGTCCATTCTCGCGCGGCAAGGCTGTAACACAGGAGCTTGCCATGGAGCTTTAGCTGGTAAAGGAGGCTTCAAATTATCACTCCGCGGTTACGATAGCGAGGCCGACTTCCACGCGATCACTCGTGAAGTGCGAGGCCGTCGCATTGAGATTGCCGATCCGGGGAAAAGTTTGCTGCTTGCCAAACCAACGGGGGCTTTGCCTCACAAAGGTGGTATCCGGCTAGATACCGACTCGCGCGACTTTCGAATACTCGCCGAATGGATTGCTCAGGGTGCACCCGGTCCCAAAGATTCAGATCCAAGGCTCACTCATATTTCGGTAAGTCCGGAAAACGTTTTGCTAAAACCAGACGATGTTTCTCAAGTTCTTGTAAGTGCTCATTACACCGATGGTCGCGTTGTGGATGTATCGCACTGGGCGAAGTTCTCTGCTACTGACGAAGCGGTTGCGAGTGTTGATGAACATGGGAAAGTTAAAGTTCGTGGTTCGGGTGAAGTGGCTGTGTTGGCTTGGTTCGGTTCTCAAGTCGCCCTTTCGCGGATGACTGTTCCTTATCCTAACGAAGTATCCGGTGAAGTCTTTGCTCAAGCACCGCGCCGAAATTTCATTGACGATCTGAATCTTCAGCAGTTAAAGACGCTTCGACTCCCTCCATCACCGCCCGCGAGCGACGAGTCGTTTATTCGACGTGCTACGATCGACACCATTGGTCGACTACCAACAGCAGAGGAGACAAAACAATACCGAGTGGACGAATCAATCGATAAGAAAGCGAAGCTGATTGATCGTCTGCTCGCAAGCGATGAATACGTGGACTACTGGGCATACAAATGGAGCGACTTATTGCTTGTCAACGGAACAAAGCTGCGGCCAATCGCGGTGAAGTCTTACTACGGTTGGATTCGCAATTCCGTTCGCGAGAATAAGCCCTGGGATCAATTCGTAAGTGAAATCCTCACTGCGAAAGGGGACAGCGATGCGGAAGGAGCCACCAACTTTTATGCGATTCATCAAACACCCGAGGACATGACCGAGAATGCAAGTCAAGCTTTTATGGGATTGTCGATCGGTTGTGCAAAATGTCATAATCATCCACTTGAAAAATGGACCAACGACCAGTACTACTCGATGGCCAATCTGTTCTCGCGCGTGCGAGCCAAAGGTTGGGGCGGTGACTTGCGAAATGGAGACGGGGTTCGGACACTTTATGTTGCAACCGAAGGTGAACTGATTCAACCAAAGAGCGGTAAGGCTCTACCACCTGCACCTCTGGATTCTACTCCGATCGATTTCGACAATCCTGATGATCGTCGCAAGGCATTGGCTGCTTGGATGACCGACTCGAGCAATCCCTATTTCTCGCGTTCGATCACGAATCGAGTTTGGGCCAACTTTTTTGGGCGCGGTTTGGTTGAAATGGTGGATGATCTTCGACTGAGTAATCCCGCTTCGAACGAACCACTTTTGGCTGCGGCTTCAGCACATCTTGCATCGAACCAATTCGATTTGAAGAAGCTGATGCGAGCGATTCTCGAGAGTGAGACCTATGGACGCAGTAGCCAACCTCTTCCAGAAAATGCCGTTGAACAAAAGTACCTCAGTCGATACTACCCACGCAGATTGCTTGCAGAAGTTCTCTTAGATTCGATTGATCAAGTCCTTCAAACATCGACTGCATTTACGCAGATTGCTTTCCCGGGTGCGGACTTTCAAAAGACAACTGAGTATCCCAAAGGAACTCACGCCATCCAATTACATGATTCGGCGGTCGATTCTTACTTTCTTAAAACCTTCGGTCGTAACACTCGCGAGATCACATGTGAATGTGAAAGGAGTTCAGAGCCAACGATGGTTCAAGTTCTCCATATGTCCAATGGTGAGACATTGAATCCCAAACTTGCAGCCGAAGGCAACACGATAGCCAAACTAATCGATAGCAAGGCAAATAACGATGAAATCATTGATGAATTGTTCTTAATTGCTTTATCGAGAACGCCTACCGAAGATGAAAAATCAAAACTCCTCACTGTGATGGAAGAGTATGGCGATCAGAGAAGAACAGCTATTGAAGACGCTTTCTGGAGCGTTCTCGCTAGTGCTGAATTCACGTTTAATCATTAACGTTTACGCTTGTTGAAGATCATGAATTTAAAAATCAAATTTGCTAATCAAGCAATACTGACGGTAGCACTAACGCTTTTCATGGCGACTCCATTTGTGCTTGCGTCCGACGCGGTCGACTATGTCAAGGATGTCATGCCAGTGTTACAAAAGCACTGCATTGCATGCCATACAGCCGAGGAAGCCCAAGGTGGTTTGGTAATGGAAACCTACATAGCGTTGATGCGCGGAGGCGAATCCGGACCCGCGTTGACACCCGGGGTTCCTTCAAGCAGTCGAATGTTTTTAATGGCATCTGGTAAGATGGATCCGGTGATGCCACCTGATGATGCGGAGCGACCTAAGGAAGAGGAGTTGGCACTCCTTGCGAATTGGATCGAACAAGGAGCCAAAGGACCCGAGGGAGAAGTCGCAATGCGTCGCGAGCTGCTAACGCCCGATTTCCCAACCGCTCAAGATGCAAAGCGTCCGGTTACGGCTATAGCGATTTCACCCGATGGATTGACCTACGCAACTGCTGGTTATGGCGATGTTGGCCTGTTCTCCACGGAAACAAAATCACAAGTCCGTAAGCTTGAATCCCAGCCCGGAAAGATCAACTCGATTCGCTTCAGTCGCGACGGAAGTAAACTTCTTACTGCTTCAGGCGTTACGGGACTCTATGGAGTAGCAGCCATATATGATCTTGCGACAGGCAATCGGATTTTTACTTTGGAAGGTCACTCGGATGTGATTCAAGTCGCAGTTTTTTCACCTGATGAAAAATCGATTGCAACAGCCAGTTACGATCGAGAAATTCTCGTTTGGGACATCGCGACCGGAAAAGTAAAGCAACGATTCTCGGGGCACAATGGTGCGATCTACTCGCTCGCTTTTTCGCCCGATGGAAGGGTCCTTGTCAGTGGTTGCGCGGATGAAACAGTCAAAGTCTGGGATGTCAATTCGGGTGTGCGATTGGACACGATGAGCCAACCGACGGCCGAAGTTTGTTCGGTCGCAGTCACCAGCGATGGATCGTATGTGATCGCCGGCAGCGCGGATAATCGGCTTCGAGTATGGAAGTTTTTTTCTAAAGATGCTTCGCGGACCAATCCAATTGTTGTAACTCGATTTGTTGACGAATCACCGTTGACGCACATGGCTTTGACTCAGGACGGTTCACGGTTAGTTGTCGTGAGCGAGGCCGGAAACGTCAAAGTACTTCGCACATCCGATTGGAGCCAATTCGCAACACTTGAGCCTCTAGGTGAAACAGCGAGCGATCTCGCGGTCGCAGTCGACGGCGAGTCGTTAATAATTTCGTTGATGAACGGTGATCTGGCCTATCGCGAGCTTCCTCAACTTAGCGCCGACGGTGCTTCCGCTAGCCAACAGAAAGAAGTGAAGCCGACTTACGTCGACGTCGGGGCGTTGCAGATAATCGAAGAGAGTGCCGCTCGTAAAGAACAATCGCTTGCTGGCGTTACTGATTCAAAAGCTCCGATTCAGTTGCTGCGTGGCACCGAGATCACAGGTGAGATCTCTGAAGAGGGCGAAGAAGATTGGTTTGCGTTTGAAGCGCGTCAGGGGGAAATGTGGGTCGTAGAAACCGACACAAGCGGACTCCAGAGTAAACTTGACACGGTCGTTGAAATGCGAGACGAACAAGCAGAACCGATTTTGAGGACGCGTCTCCAAGCGACTCGCGACTCGTACTTTACCTTTCGAGGCAAGAACAGTCTTCAGAACGATGACTTTCGAATTTTCGCCTGGGAAGAGATGAAATTGGGTGAGTATCTGTATGCGGCAGGCGAAGTCTCACGACTTTGGTTGGCGCCTCGAGGATCCGATTCCGGGTTCAACGTTTTTCCTGGTCGCGGAAATCGGTGGGCCTATTTTGGTACGTCTGGAACAACGCATGCGATGGGAGAACCGGCTTACATAGTTCGTCCCCTCGACAGCGATGAATCTCCGATCGCGAACGGGCTACCGGTTTTTAGATTGTACTATGTGAACGATGATGATCCATCTCAGAATCGCGGCGACGATAGCTATCTGATGTTCAAGGCGCCCATGGACGGGAATTATTTGATTCGCGTTAGGGATGCTCGTGATGAAGGTGGTGCGGGGTACAAGTATCGATTACGACTCCGTCCGGCGAACCCAAGCTTCGTTGCCTCTGTTGAAGCGATCAAAGCTCCGCTCCTTCGTGGCTCTGGTCGCGAGTTGCAAGTGATCTTGGACCGCAAGGACGGATACGATGGAGAAGTCGTGTTCGAGATTGGTGAGTTACCCGTAGGCGTTCATTCCAATTTCCCTGTTCGGGTTCAACCAGGTATGGGTTTTTCGACAGGCAACATTTGGGCTGACGCGAGTGCACCCGATTTTGCCAAGAGCGTCTCGCCGCGTGTGACTGCGCGGGCAACTATTGATGGAAGGATCATCGAGCGGAATGCGGGGGTCGCGGGGAAGTTGACTCTTAAGGATCGACCGCAAGCGACTCTGCAAATCGTGCGTGATGGCAATGACAAGGGGCATCAAGATGGATCCACAATTCAGATCAAACGAGGTGAAACGATCTCGTTAATCGTCAAGGCGGATCGCCAAGAATCATTCACGAAAGAGATACCGCTCGGCAAAGAGCAAGCAGGTCGCAACATGCCACATGGAGTCTATGTCGACAATATTGGGCTCAATGGTTTGCTCGTTCGTCAAGACGAATCTGAACGGCAATTCTTTGTTACCGCCGACGCGATCGCCGAGCTAGGAATTCGTGACTTCTTTCTTACTGGTGCAATCGACGGTAATGTCACATCACAGCCAGTCAAGCTAGAGGTATTACCTTAAAGAGTACGTACCGCTTGCCGAGCGGTTCGTTGATGCGCGGGTTAACTTCGTGAGTTAGCAATGCGTTTAGCGGAAACGCGACACAAAGACTTGTTAGTTTCGACGAACCTTCCGGCAGAAGGTACGTACCGCTTGCCGAGCGGTTCGTTGCAATGATTCAGAAATCAGCACTCTCGAACGATTCAACACTTGATCACGAGTGTAAGGGCACGGAAGGGCGTCTCGACTCGCGACAATCCAGAGTCGCCGGTAGTCGCCTGCGGACTTTTCGATTGAGAGATCCTCATTGCCAGTCGGTCCTGAGTCGCAACGATTTTGCCTCCCAAAACTACAACGCTCTCGTCAAGCTGTCCAAGAAGATTTGCGAGGTCTTCCTTGCTGGGCGATGCGATCTCGGCACCGCAGCCACACTGTACTGAGATCAACAGGCAGACACAAATCCAAACGTTCGTTTTGAGAGATAGTGGATTCATTGTCAACGACTAACTAGCGAGTCGCTTTATTACTCCAGAGAAGCTGTTTCGCCGTCGTTGCTCCCTCCGATAGCCCACCAAACACGCATATCGATCGAGTTGTTTATGAATCTAATTGCGTCATCCCCCATTACGATGTTTAGTCCATCGAAGTGGTGGCTGCTCGGAGTGATGATGTTATTCCCATCATCTTCACCGCCGTAGATATGGCAGCTTCGTTTATTGACAGGCATGACCGTCATGAAGTGATTGGCACTTAAGTTCCAACCGGAAAGCCAAGACTGGCCGTGATGGAGCGAGTAGCTTTGATCGGCTGCCGATACCGATCCGCAGAAGGTGACCCAGCGATCCAGCGATCGCGCGGATTCTGATCCGCCGCAGAAAGAAAGCATAGCAACATTGGTATGAGGTGCGGGATAGCTCCCACCGAATGGGCTCCTTGAGGAGGCGAAGTCGGAAACAATTCTCTCGGTCACAGCGATCGTATTTGAGAGACCATCTTGAATGTCTTGAATGCGAGTGAGCGTCCGATGCCAAGGGTCAGGAACGGCTGGATTGACAAGACCAATCATTCCATTTTGTTGTTCGGTCCTAAAATTCCCTGCGAGATTCGTTGGATCGACCGGTGGGTAGGAAGAGCCCTTAGGCCATCCGACATTTCCGACATAACTTGAAGGAGCGGTCCGTCCGATTTCAGTCGTTCGGACTCGATTCATCGGTTCGCTTGGGCAGAGATAAACCGGAACGATGGAAGCCGCTGCCTTCGCGTTGGCGTTCGCTGCAGGAATCGAGTAGCTGACATAGTCAGAGCTTCCCAGGTACGAGCAGCGATCCGAGAGGGGCACGCCAAAATCAATAGAGTTATACAGCGTGTTCTGTTCGACCTGCGGAAGAATTGCAGCTAGCCAACTGTAGAAACCGCTGCCGCAGTTCCCATTCTTGTTATCGATCCCCAAAGAGCTATACGGGAACGATCCATACGTATCGTGGTAATTGTGTAAGGCGATTCCGATCTGTCGAAGATGATTCTGACATTGCATACGCCGGGCGGCTTCGCGTGCAGATTGAATCGCGGGTAGAAGAAGTCCCGCGAGCACACCAATGATGGCGATCACAACAAGTAATTCGACTAAGGTGAATCCTCGAAATGATTTAGGTGATTCTGAACGTGCGGGGAGTGAACACCCTTCAATCTCAGGTTTTACCATTTCTTCTCATCTTCCCCGCATGTGATACCGACAAGATGCCTGAACGGCACTCTCGTTGCTCTTGCAATTAAACATCAAAGATACGGCTGTTCAATGTATTGGTCAAGCCAAATGTTTCCGTAAGTCGCTTCGGATCGTCGGCTTTCATAATTTCACGTGTGTCGGCGTGATGTTCGAAGCTACATTTGGGATCCATATGGGATTCTAAACCAAATGACAAGTTTTCCTATTTCCTATAGATTTCTTATTGCATAACAATTGCATTAAGGATATTCTTGAACCCTGACACGGTTTTTACCGCATGCAGTTTTCTTGGAGAAGTATTCAAAAATGAGTATAAGTAGAGCTTGGATTTGCCTATTTTTGACCTCGGCCAGCTTATTGACAAGTCGTGTAAAAGCTGACTTTTCGGTTGAATTTTCGAGTGGGCACGGTGACATGGGATTAGCAGTCGAGACCGATGGTTCACTCTTTTTGCACTACCATTTTGGGTCAGGGGCGGTGCTAAATGGCGTTGCACTGGGGCCAGGGGTAGATGTGGAATATGTACCTAGTGAGGCTTTTGTTCGTGTAGCCGATACGGCTCGTACTTTCCCTGGGGCGGTTCCGTTCCTGGGCACAGGAGCGACCGATCCTATCTGGACGCTTCCTCAGGCGCCAGGTGCGTTGCCATTTCTCGGGATCGCCGCCGAAGAATTAAGCCCTTCAATTTTTGCTTCCGCCGGCTTCCGCCTAACGGCATTTAATGGTCCTATTGGTGGCGAGTTTGCGCTATGGCAAGGAGGTTTTTCCCCAACAGTGTTTTTTCAAACAAACAACGGTATCAACTCAACAGTCGATTTGTTTAATATCGGTATTGGGGTCCACGATCACGCAAATTGGTCATTCACCAAAGCGGGAATCTACAATCTAACAATCGAAGGCTTCGCCAATCCAGTGGGCGGTGGGACGCAACTAACTGACATCGGTACATTCACGTTCGCAGTTGGAAATGCGACTGCCGTCCCAGAGCCTTCTTCAATCGCATTGATCGCAGTTTGCGGTGTAGGTGTGTTTGCCGCTAGACGACGTTTTAGATTGTCGAATGATAAGTAAGTCGCGTCGCACGCTGCATATGCATTCAAGATCGACGGGTAATTTTCGATTTGAATCCAGGTTAATCTTGTGATGAAAAATTAGTCGATGTCGCATGCCAAGTGTGTTAATTTTGCAGCGGTTTGCAAGATAACACTCGCGGCTAGCACTGGGATCTTAAACATCTGTATGCACATGACATTTCAGCACGTTTCTTTTCGTTCCCATTCATCTGCGATTCACCTGCATATGCGATTCACCTGTGACGCGATACTGGGCCTCGCGACCATGTTTCGCAATAGGTTTGGTGTGCTAGAAACGTAGGGCCTCCTTGTACGCGAAAGCGGTCGAGGGCCTCGTGTCCGATGACCGCAAAGGTTTGTTGGACTTAATCGCGAGCTAGCCCAACATACCTTTGCGACGGAACGGGACGAGCCCGATCCGTCGCTATTGCAAGTGTAAGGTGAAATCGCGTTATCATGTAATACTTCTCGAACCAAACGCTTGTTCGATACAAAACCAGCGTGAATTAGTTATAAACAGCTAAAGCTTTGTCCAACTAATGACTTAATTGGAAGCAATTTTATCGAGCAGCGGTTTTAGTCGCTCGGCGCAGACGCGGTAACCAGATAAAGACAAGTGGATGTGATCCGACGAATATAGTTCTTGCTGAAGCGTTCCATCGGGATTTAGAAAATCGGTAGTCAAATCAATCGCGTGGACTTTTGGATCGCGATGTAGCTTTAACTGGTCGATCGCTGCGTTGGTTTTCGTGATGTTTTCATAAAACACACTGCCGGGCTGATGAGCTGGCAGAATGTTAAGGACAACGACATGGGCTGCTGGAAATCGGCGTCTTAGATTTTCCGTGCATGTCTTTACACCTTCGGCGACCGCTTCCACGCCAGTCTCAGGGGGCGAAGAACATATTGTTATTACCGATCATCAATACAATCGCGTTAGGCTGGATCCCCGCAACTCCTCCATAATCGATCCGCCAAAGTACATTTTGGACTTTGTCATCACCGATCCCTATTTTTATCGTCTTGAGTTGTTTATCGTCTTGAGTTTCGCGAAGTGCGTCATCCAAGCTTCGTTGAGCGATCCTTATATCCAGCGGGATTCCCCATTGCTGTGTGATGCTGTCACCGACGAGCAGCACATCGCAAGGTCCTGCGTTGGCTTGAACATACTGCACCAACTTCGCGTGGGTATCAATCCAACTGGTTCTTCCCCAAAAGCCGGCGGAAGGAGTAACGCAATTTTGCTGGCTTTACGCTTCGGCTGTGTCCTGTGTTGATTCAACAGCAAACCAAATACTCAGCGAGCAAATCCAAGCGATAGGGGTTGTGTGTGCTTACAATCCCCCCGCATCGCCCCACCGAAGTGGCCAAGGTCACAACTAAACCTTAAGCGACCCTTAGCCAGCAAAGGTGACGCCAACATTCTGCCCGCGAATTAAGCGAATGATCGCGGATAAATGCGGGGCAGACTTGGTGAAGGACTTGTCCGAAATCCCCGATTTATCCGCGTAGATCCGCGTTATTCGCTGGCAAAGGAAGCAAAAGAGGATACGCCTAAATCAGTAGCCAGCAAGGTTTCCGCCTACAGATTTTGCGGATGTTCCCCCGACCGTCCCCCCCGACTTTCCCCGACCGGTCCCAGCCCCATGTGTACCGCCATCTGTGTGGGTCGCCTTGACGTTCCTGCGGGTGCAGGGATTCAAAAAAGAGGAACTCACGCAAAGTCGCAAAGAGAAGCTTGTCGCTGTTCATGCATTTCTTAGCGAGCTTTGCGCCTTTGCGAGAGGATTTTAAAGGCGGGTGTGAGACATGATGAGGACACGCGCGGAACTCGTAGACGGCAACTCCGAAGGCCATGGATTGGTCCTGCCCTTTGTTATTTCAGCAACGATTCCCGAATACTTATCAAGTAAATCCAAGCGATCGGGGTCGTGTGTGACCCAATTTGTCTGTCAGGACGGGGCGATGGTCCCATACGACGGTGATGAGAAGAGAATTTCCCGAGAGCTGTCGCCTCTAACTATCGGGTGCAATCGGGTAAATTGTGGCGAAGTTGAAATCCGTGGATAACACCATCGGCTCAGAATTCATCACCCAACACCGGAACTCTCGATGCGTTTCGACTTGCTCAAACGGTGGAAACTCGCTTCGGTGACAAAGAATTTATAAATAGCCAAAGCAAAGTACACCAACAAAAGTAGGTGATTTTCACGTTAAAACAAAATTCAATCTTCATAAATCACTTTTGGCGTTGACGACCGACTCCATCCTCTCTATCTTTCTCCGCTCTTCGCAACTGCTGAAGAGCTTTTGTTATTGGTCCCCAGGTGATTGCGACGCATTGCGTTGTGCATCTACAAGGACGGTATGGTTCGTTTACAAAGGTAATATTGTGTCCTCCGTTTCACACGAAGTTATTCGCATTCGCATGGAAGCTTACGACCACGCGGTCCTAGATCAAAGTGCAATGGAAATCGTTGACACGGCCAAGCGGACGCATTCCGAAGTTCACGGTCCAATTCCTTTGCCGACTCGGATCGAGCGATATACGGTTCTGTCCGGGCCAAACATTGACAAAAAAGCTCGTCAGCAATTCGAAATTCGAACTCACAAGCGATTAATCGATATCAAGCAAGCGACTGCGAAGACCATTGAAGCTTTGAACAAGCTTAGCCTTCCAGCCGGTGTAGATATCAAGATCAAAGCGACTTCGAGATAGTTTTTTACAGTTTCCATACACTTCGGGCTCCAGCCATTTATGTCTTGGAAGTCTCGAGGGTAACCCTGAGTGTGGCTGCTTTGATGCGGCTCGGCCTAGTTCGGCTAGGTTGTTTAGCTCGGACGGTCCCTCTAGGCAACATGATCAACGGAATAAAGCAATGACCAAGGGAATCCTCGGCCGAAAGGTCGGAATGACTCAGATATTTGATGACAAAGGCACAGCGGTCCCTGTAACGGTGATCCAAGCTGGTCCTTGTAAGGTCTTGCAAGTACGAACCGTTGATCGTGATGGTTATGTCGCAGCCCAGTTGGGTTTCCTGGACAAGCCTCGTCGTCTATCTTCCCGCAGTGAGCGAGGTCACGTTGCTGACATCGGCAGTGCTCGTTCCAAAAAACTGGTTGAAGCTGGAGTTGCTCCGGTTGTGAAGGCTGGTTGTGAACCACAGCGATTTGTTCGCGAGTTCCGCGATGCTGAAGGCCTAGAAGTTGGTGGTGAAGTTACTGTCAATGTTTTCGAAGGTATGAAGTCAGTTGACGTTTCTGGTGTTACCAAGGGTTGCGGTACTGCTGGGGTTATGAAGCGACACAATTTCGCCGGTCAGCGAGCGACTCACGGTGTTAAGAAGGTACACCGTCACGCCGGGGGTACTCAAGCGGGTACTTATCCTGGGCACTTGTTCAAAGGCCGAAAGATGGCTGGTCGTTATGGCAACGACAACATGACATCACGAAATTTGAAGGTTGTTCGAATTGACGCGGAAAATAATCTTTTGCTCGTTCGTGGTGCCGTTCCTGGTGCTACTGGCGGGTATTTGGTGATTCGCGAGTCGAATAAGGTTGGCTAGGTTTGGTCTTTTGGTATTTAAAGTCGGTTGATTGGATTTTTGCGGTTGGTTGAAACAGTCGATTGGACTTGAGAGTAGAAAATAATAATGGTTACGCTTCCGATTTATGATATGGCTGGTTCGAAGATTGGTGATTACCAAATCGATCCTCGCTCAATCGCCCCAAAAATTACCAAGCAGTTGCTTCACGAAGCAGTTGTGATGTACTTGGCTAATCAGCGTCAAGGAAGCAATAAAACTAAGACACGCGGCGAAGTGTCTGGTTCAACCAAAAAGATGTATAAGCAGAAGGGTACCGGTAACGCTCGAGCTGGATCGAAGCGAAGCGGTGTTCGGCGTGGTGGTGGGCATATTAATGCTCGTCAGCCTCGGTCGTATTACTACCGATTGCCTCGCAAGGCGGTTCAAGCGGCTACACGAATGGCGATCGCTTCGAAAATCGAGAGCGAAAGCGTAATTGTGGTTCAGGGTCTGACTATGGCCTCTCCTAAGACGAGCGTAATGGCAGGCGTGATGAAGGCACTCGGGCTAGAGGGCGTTACTACGACTCTTGCGACCGGTGGCATTGATCAAAATGTTTACATGAGCGGACGAAATATTCCTGGTTTGAACGTGCAGCCAGTTTCAGATTTGAATGCGTTGACTGTCCTCCGGCCTAAGAAGTTGGTGTTGACGAAGGAAGCGTTAGATTGGATTGCGAGTCGGGCGAGTGCGGTAGTAGCAGATCCTGCTTAATTTTGTTTTGCTGTGCTCGCGTAGTGCGAGCGATAAGAATAGTTGAGAAAATATTATGGCAGCGGTTGTCGAGCGAAAATTAGAACTGACTCCTTATCAAGTGGTTGTAAAGCCTTTGGTGAGCGAGAAGGGTGTGCATCAAGCGACGCGGCACAATCGATACGGCTTTGAAGTCCATCCTCAGGCAACTAAGGACGAGATTAAGGCTGCGATCGAAGAGCTTTTCAATGTGAAAGTCGTTGCTGTTGCTACTCAAACCCGTAAGGGTAAGGCTCGGCGAAGTCGCTTTAAAATGGGTTATACAAAGACTTGGAAGAAGGCAATTGTGAAGCTTGGGCCTGAGCACAAGCTGGAATTCTTCTAAGTCGTGGTTTGAGTTGTGTGTTTGTGATTGGGCGAGTTGAGCGTTAGGTTTTCAATCGCTGCAAGATACATTTAGGAAATAGTCATGGGAATTCGAGTATACAAACCAACGTCAGCCGGGCGACGCAATTCGTCCGTGAGCGACTTTGCGGAACTGACACCAGGTGCAGTCCCCGAAAAGAACCTCATGATCCGCCTAAAGCGACACGGTGGTCGTAACAATCAAGGCTTTATTACTGCTCGCCATCGTGGCGGTGGTCACAAGCAAATGTATCGGATGATTGATTTTCATCGCACCAAAGATGGGATTCCTGCGAAGGTTGATTCGATTCAGTACGATCCGAATCGATCCGCTCGTATCGCTTTGCTTCATTATGCCGATGGTGAGAAGCGATATATCGTGGCTCCCGATGGGCTTAAGGCTGGTCAGACTGTACACAATGGTGCAGATGCAGCTCCAGTGGTTGGCAATAGTATGCCGATGAAGAACATTCCACCAGGGACTGAAATCTGCTGTATCGAAATGCAACCGGGTCGTGGCGCAGCGCTATGCCGAAGTGCTGGCACCTCGGCTGTGTTGATGGCTCGAGAAGGTACTTGGGCTCAATTGCAATTGCCAAGCGGTGAAATTCGTCGAGTGCCAAATAAGTGCCGAGCGACGATTGGAAAATGTAGCAATACAGATCATGATTCGATTCGTATTGGTAAGGCTGGACGAAATCGTTGGTTGGGTTGGAGACCGCACGTTCGAGGAACGGCGATGAATCCGGTCGATCACCCGCACGGTGGTGGTGAAGGTCGAACTAAGGGTGGACGACATCCTTGTAGTCCGACTGGTGTGCCAGCCAAGGGCGGCGGAACGCGAACACCGCGAAAGCCATCCAATTCGGCTATTATTCGTCGACGCAAGTCGCGACGTTATGGTCAGTTGAAGCTTCGCTAAGTCGGTTTGAGTTACAAGTTAGATTTATAAACCTTTCGATCAAGTTATTTGAGTTATGGGACGTTCGACAAAAAAAGGTCCGTTTGTAGACCCGAAGCTGTTTGCCAAGTTTCAGAAGGTTGGCAACACCGCTCCTATTACCACTTGGGCTCGTCGCTGCACGATTGTTCCTGAGTTCGTAGGTGCGACGTTCATGGTTCACAATGGCAAGGCCCATTTGAAGGTCCTTGTTACTGAAGATATGGTTGGCCACAAGCTTGGTGAGTTCGCTCCAACGCGAACTTTCCGTGGCCACGGTGGCAAGGGAAATAAGAGATAGTTTTTTGCTTCGTTGCATCGGTTGCGACATCGGCTGGATTTGTTTGGAGTAGTTGTAGAAATGTCTTATCAATCATGTCACCGACATGCTCAAATTTCGGCCCGTAAGGTCCGACCTTTGGCAGATATGGTGCGAGGTAAATTCGCTGACGAGGCGTTGGATCTTTTGAGATACCAACCGGCCCGCGGTGCACGTTTGCTGGAAGTTGTTTTGAAGAGTGCTATCGGCAACGCTCAAGACCCGGATCAAAACGGTGGCAAATCCATCACTCCGGAAGAACTGGTTGTTGTCGAAGCCCACATTGATGGTGGTCCGATGATGAAGCGGATTCGAGCGATGTCTCGCGGACAGGCATTTGGAATTTTAAAGCGTACAAGTCACATCACAGTCACTCTCGATACTTTGGAAGATTAGGACTACGGGTCATGGGACAAAAAGTAAATCCAATCGGTTTCCGTACTGGTATCGTCATGGGCTGGAAGAGCCGATGGTATGCAGGAAAAAAGGACTTTGCCGAGCTTTTGGTAGAAGACCAAAAGATTCGAAAGTTCATTAAGAGTCACCCGACTAAGCAATCGTATCGGCAAGCGGGAATTGATCGAATTGAGATTGAGCGGACTCGAGATGAAGTCCGGGTCTTCCTGTTCGTAGCTCGACCTGGTTTGATTATTGGTAAGAAGGGTCAGGAAGCGGAAGTTCTTCAGGAAGAGCTTCAGAATTTGATCGGTCGGCGTGTCAATTTGAAAATCGAAGAAGTTGGTCGACCGGAGATTTATGGCCAGTTGATTGCTGAGGATATTGCTCAGCAGCTGATGAAGCGATCGAGCTTCCGACGCACAATGAAGCGTGCCATCGACACATCGATGGATGCTGGTGCGAAGGGTATTAAGATTCAAATGTCGGGGCGACTCGGCGGTGCTGAAATGGCACGATGTGAAAAAGGCAATGCGGGTGCTCTTCCTTTGAGCACAATCCAGGCCAAGATTAATTACGGTTTTGCCGAGGCGTCCACCCCTCAGGGAAACATCGGAATACAAGTGTGGGTAAACCAAGGTTCGTACGCGGGAGACGGTAAAGATGGCGCTGATGCCCAAGAGGGTCAAGCACCGAAAAAGCCAAAGAGGACGTATAAAAGGTAATGCGACCCGCGGTAATAAGGTTGTTTTTGGTGAGTTCGGTCTTCAGGCACTTCAGGGTGGTTGGATTCGGGCCCAGACAATCGAAGCGGGTCGAATCGCTGCTAATCAGTACGTGCGTGGTGAAGGTCGGTTATATATTCGGATTTTTCCTGACAAGCCTATTTCTTCCAAACCGCTCGAAACGCGGATGGGTAAGGGAAAAGGGGAGCCAGAATACTGGGTTGCAGTAGTTAGGCCGGGGACTGTTCTTTATGAACTAGCTGGTGTTACTGAAGCTCAAGCAAAAGTATGTTTCGCTCGTTTGGCGGCTAAGATGCCGATCAAAGTTCGAATGGTAAGACGTCGACCTGTTTAGAGTTGACGTTACCGCAGGGTTTGACGTCGATTCATTGAAGAAGTTCGTAAAGGTTGAAGTGATGAAAGCTAGTGAATTACGTGAGATGAGTGACGAGCAGCTTGAGCTGACCGTCAAGGAGTCCGCCGAGACGATTTTCCGTTTGCGTATTCAATCGCAAACTGAGAAGATGGCGACCCCAACAATGATGCGTAAGAATCGGCGCTTGATTGCTCGAGCTCGAACAATTCAGACACAGCGTTCGGCTGCCAAGGCTTAGGAAGCTTTCAAAGTTTCAGGTTGACAGTGCTGGTTGCACGAAACGATTATTTGAGTTCCAGTTTTACACGGTATTATTTTATTATGCGTCGTTTATTAGTAGGTGTCGTAACAGGCGACAAGGCGTCCAAGACTCGACGAGTCGAGATCGAGCGGATTGTTCGGCATAAAAAGTACTCCAAGATTATTCGTCGTAAGACAGTTTGCCATGCACACGACGAAGAAAACGTTTCGGCTATTGGTGATAAGGTTGAGATTGAAGAATCGCGACCGCTGTCGAAGCTTAAGCGATGGACTCTGGTTCGAATCGTCGAGAAGAGTAAAGAGGTTGACGTGGCTGCTTTGCGAGCTGCTCGTAAAGAAAGTGGTGATGTCGTGGCAACCATGACATCGCTAACCGGTGATGCAGTTTCCAGCGGTTCTCAAGGAGAGGCGAGCTAAAAAATGATTCAACAAGAGAGCCGTTTGGTCGTCGCCGATAATACCGGTGCAAAAGAGGTAATGTGTATCAAGGTCCTTGGTGGAACGCGTCGCCGTTTCGCTGGTATTGGTGACACGATCATTTGCTCCGTTAAGAGCGTGATTCCCGGAAGTGAAGTGAAGAAAAAGGCTATCGTTCGAGCAGTTATTGTTCGGACTAAGACGCCTTGCCGTCGAGCAGACGGCAGTTACATCAAATTTGATAGCAACGCAGTGGTTCTGATCGACAAAGACAGCAACCCTCGCGGTACACGTATTTTCGGTGCAGTAGCACGCGAGCTACGTGAGAAAAGCTTTACGAAGATTGTCTCCCTAGCGAGCGAGGTAGTTTAAGTGTTGATTCGAGTGAATGACGATGTGATCGTCCTAGCCGGCCGAGATGCTGGACAAAAAGGTAAGGTCTTGAAGGTTGACCGCGAGAAGAATCGGATCGTGGTTGAAGGGCTTAACCGAGTCTACAAGCACGTGAAAAAGTCTCAGCGTAACCCTCAGGGTGGACGATTGTCGAAGGAAGTCGGAATCGATGCTTCGAACGTCGCGATTGTTGACCCTCAAACGGGTAAGCCAACTAGGATTGGCGTTCGGTTCCTTGCGGACGGAACGAAGGAAAGATACAGCAAAAAGAGCGGCGTTTCCTTGGGCATGATATCCCCACCACGCGCAGCACGAGCAGCAAAAGTTTAGTTTCAGTACTGGTTTGAATAATGATCCCACGATTACAAGAACGTTACCAAAACACAATTCGGCCACAGTTGGCGGAAAAGTTGTCGATCTCCAACGTGAACGCGATCCCTCGGCTTGAGAAGATCGTGATCAACATGGGTGTTGGTTCGGCAATGCAAGACAAGAAGCATCTGGAGATCGCTTACGAAGCGATGACTGACATTGCTGGCCAAAAGCCGGTGATGACAATCGCTCGGCTTTCGGTCGCAGGTTTCCGCTTGCGAGAAGGCGTGCCAATCGGTTGCAAAGTAACTCTTCGACGAGCACGGATGTACGAATTTATGGATCGACTAGTGAGTCTAGTTCTTCCTCGAGTTCGTGACTTTCGAGGCGTAAGTCGGACCGCCTTTGACGGCAAGGGAAATTACAGTCTCGGGTTGTCCGAGCAGTTGGTTTTCCCTGATTTGAACCCAGACAAGTACACACGACCACAAGGGATGAACATTTGCATCATCACGAGTGCTCCCGATAATGAGCAAGCATTTGCTTTGCTCGAGATGTTCGGAATGCCATTCCGAGCACCGAAGAAGCCTAAGGTTACTGCTTAGGACCGTTTTATTGCAGATCGACTCGGAGTGAGTGGATCGCGAAGTTTTTGACCGTCAGTTTTTTTCTGGAATCAATATCCGTGGCCAGCAAGAGTAAAATTGCTAAAGCGAATCGAGAGCCGAAGTTTTCGTCTCGACAAGAGAATCGTTGCAAGCTGTGTGGACGTCCGAGAGCGGTGTATCGCAAGTTCGGCATCTGCCGAATTTGTTTTCGCAATCTCGCGGACAAAGGACTCATCCCCGGCGTTCGTAAGGCCAGTTGGTAAAGAAAGGGGTATTGAATTTTATGTTAACAGATCCAATCGCAGATATGCTCACCCGAATTCGCAACGCTGTCCGTGTTGAGAGACAGTTCGTGGATATGCCTTTGTCCAAAGGACGTAAGGGTGTTGCAGAAGTTTTGAAACGCGAAGGTTACATTTGGGACTTCACAGAAGTTGATGGAGAGCCTTCCAAGATTCTTCGCCTCGAGTTGAAGTACGGTCCCAACGGCGAGCAAGTCATTCAGACTATCAAGCGAGTTAGTAAACCTGGACGACGAGTCTATGCCAAGTGCGTAGAGTTGCGTCCGATCATGAACGGGATGGGAATCACCATCATCAGCACATCAAAGGGCGTAGTGAGCGATCGCGAAGCCCGCCAGCAAAAGCTGGGCGGCGAGATTCTTTGCGAAATTAGCTAATTGGAATTGGTGTAGTAACATGTCACGTATTGGAAGAAAGCCCGTAACTGTAGTCGACGGCGTTAAAGTCGTGGTTCAGAACGGAACTGTTGAAGTGGAAGGACCGAAGGGGAAACTTTTGTTTTCGCATCGGCCTGAAGTCGCTGTTACGGTATCCGAGGACGGTAAGTCGGTTCTGGTCGAGCGGCACAATGAAGAGCGAACGAGTCGTGCGTTTCATGGTTTGACGCGGGCGATCGTCAATAACATGATTCTGGGCGTCAAGAACGGCTACGAAAAGAAGCTTGAGATTATCGGCGTTGGCTATCTTGCGGCGATCAAGGGCAAGATTTTGCAACTCCGCGTAGGTTTCGCAAACGAACTCCAGAAAGAGATTCCCGAAGGTTTGGAAGTCACTTGCCCAGATCAGACTCACGTCGTGGTCAAGGGTTGCGATAAGCAAAAGGTCGGTCAGTTCGCCGCCGAAGTACGAGCCCTAAGAAAGCCTGAGCCTTATAAGGGCAAGGGAGTTCGATATCAGGGTGAAGTTGTCAAGATTAAGGCTGGTAAGAGTGCAACGTAATCGGCTCAGTTTCTACAACGGAGCCGCCCAGTTGCATGTCCCAGGTTATAGTTCTATACAAGAAATACAATTCGAGGACGTGTACTTTAGCCACGTTGCCGTAAAATTGTTGAAGGATATTTAAAGTGGATTTGCGAAGAGTAATTAATGGCCAACGTGAGCGACGTGGCTTTCGTGTTCGAAATCGTATGACCGGTTCGGCTGCTAGGCCTCGGCTGTGCGTAAATCGAACGTTAAAAAATATTAGCGTTCAAATTATTGACGATGAAGCTGGTCGAACTATCGCATCGGCGACGACTCGCGACAAGGGTCTTCGAGAGATGATCGGTTACGGCGGAAATTGTGCTGCTGCGACAGTACTTGGCAAAGCGATTGCGGAGAAAGCAATTGCCGCGGGTGTTTCGGAGGTTTGCTTCGATCGTGGACACTGCAAGTATCACGGACGTGTTGCGGCGTTGGCTAATGCTGCCCGCGAGGCTGGTCTAAAGTTCTAAAGATGGTTATGTTGTCGCGTTCTATTGTGAACGCTCAACTAAGTTTTGAGTAGTTTGTTCAAGTCGGGTTTATCGGAGATTTAGCGTGGCTCAAGCCAGTGATAAAAACCAACAAGACGGCGTTATTGATCGCGTCCTGAAGATCAAGCGTTGTGCTGCGGTCGTAAAGGGTGGGCGTCGTTTTAGCTTTGCCGCATTGGTTGTGGTCGGTGATGGAAAAGGCAAAGTAGGCTACGGGTACGGTAAGGCGAACGAAGTTCCGCCAAGCGTAGCGAAGGCTCAGAAGCAGGCGAGCCGCGAACAAATTCAGATTCCAATTGTCGATGGTAGCATTCCTCACGCAGTATCCGGCCATTACGGCGCGGCTCACGTGTTGTTGATGCCAGCCAGTCCAGGTACAGGTATTATTGCTGGTCAAGCCGTTCGTTCGGTGTGTGAAGCGGCAGGTATCAAAGATATCTTGACCAAGAGTTTTCGGTCGAACAATCCGACTGTTTTAATCAAAGCCACTTTTGACGCTTTGAAGAAATTGCGAACCAAGGAAGACGTTGAGCGTCTGCGAGGAGTGACTTTGTCATGAATGAACATGATGTACACGTAGGTATTGTCAAGCATAAGGCACGTCGTCGCGTTGGCCGCGGTGTTGGCTCCGGGATGGGAAAGACATCCACCCGTGGTCACAACGGACATAAGTCTCGTAGCGGTTACTCGCGACATCCTATGTTCAACGGTGGTGACTTACCACTCATTCGACGTATTCCAAAGCGTGGGTTTCATAATAAGTTCGCTCCGGTAGTTTTCGGAGTGAACGTCAGCGATTTGAACACGTTTTTCGAAGCCGGTGCTGAAGTCAATCCGATCACTCTTCGTGAGTGCGGGTTGGTAAAAGTCGTCTGCGACGAAGTGAAGATTTTGGGCGACGGGGAGATCTCTAAGGCCTTGAAAGTCACGGTCACTCGGGTGAGCGAAGGTGCTAAGCAGAAGATTGAAGCGGCTGGTGGTACAGTTACAATCATTGCTGCCAAGCGGACGCCGAAAGAACGAGTTGCGGCATTGAAGGCTGAGCAAGCTGAGTAAAAGTTCGTCGCTCAAGGCATTGAATTGTGCGAATTATGCTCTTCGGAGCGGGGTTCGCGAATAAAAAATTCAGCATGATGACTTCGATGGTTGGTCTTTGGATCGTCCGGAGTTTGCGATGAATCGTAGCGAGTAGAAGCCCAGGAAATCCTGGGCTTTTTTTCTGTTCATTCGACTCGCATAGACGGGTTCAGACTTGTACAGATTCCCACTTTGCATATACAAATACACGAGGTCTGGAATTTAACGATTACCACGTGAGCAAGGCACTCAATTGGATCAGTGCTGGGCCGGGTGATGGGTTCCTGGCGGGTTTAGGATGCAATAGAAAGACTTACAGTTCGATGTTAGAGAAACTACGCATTGTTTTTACAATCCCCGAGTTACGTCAGAAGATTTTTTTGACGCTGATGCTGTTGGGGATTTATCGTATCGGTTACCAGATTCGCTTGCCGGTCATGAAGAGTAGCACTGGCGATATGGGTGGAACCTTGAATGCCTTCTTCGAGAAGGTTTCGATGTTTGCTGCGACGGATCTTCGATCGCTTAGCATTTTCGGCCTCGGGATCATGCCGAACATTTCGGCATCGATCATTTTTCAATTGTTGGGGACTGTTTGGCCACCAATTGAGAAGCTTCGTAAGGAAGGGCAAACGGGGATCAAAAAGATTAACGAATACACTCGTTATCTGACGGTGATTATTTGTTTGATTCAAAGTTGGGTCTACTTGAACTTCATGGTAAGTAGTGGCGGTACGGCGACGGTTTCCGAGCAATTCCTAAATTCCTCGGGTAGCCTTTCGTTTGGCTGGCAGGTAACGCTGGTTATGATCATGACTTGCGGAACCGTGTTTTTGATGTGGTTGGGTGAGCAGATAGATGAGTACGGAATCGGTAACGGAATCAGCTTGCTAATCATGGCGGGCATTCTGGTTCAGATGC
>JANODQ010000079.1:0-5661 GCA_031412775.1 Pirellulaceae bacterium
GGACATCCTATATGGTGCTTACAACGGTGGCACCAAGCCAGGCATGCGATCGATCAAGCAGGGCGATTGGAAGCTTATCAAGTACGACGTCATGAACGGTTCAGTACGCGAGACGCAACTTTTCAATGTCTTGGAAAACCCCAACGAGTTCCTCACCCAGCATCATGATCCTTCATTGACCGCTCTGACCGGAGCAACACCGCAGCCGCATCAAGTCAATCTGGCAGCAGACCCAAAGTACGCAACTAAACTCGCCGAGATGGAAGTATTGCTTTTAGAGGAGATGCGTCGTCTGAACGATCCATGGCGACTGTGGAATCAACCGGCTGACGGACTAACACCGGATCAAAATCGTCCGCCTGCTGAGAAGCGTAAGGCGAATAAAAAGCAGAAGATCTAAATCAAAATTCGCTTCGCAGTAATTTCGTGCAGCAGCGAACCCGGTCAACCAGAATATAGGATCCAAGGAATGTCTATCGCCAGAAGTTGACGCGTCCAAAACGCAACGGTTTTGGTGACGCGGGTCTCGGAGCTTATCGACGTAACTTGGATTCTTCGCGAGCCTTCTTCAAAGCGGCCGTTTCGTTGGCTAGCTTATTTTCTGGGCCGGTTGGGAAATACTGGATATCATCGTCTAGATAGTATGGGCTTGGGAGCGTTTGACCCGCTACGGAAACCTGGCATCCAGAACTAGATCCTAACAATGCTGCTAATCCAACAGCGATTACCGCGAAAACTTGCATCTCGTTTGACATGATTTTGGGCATGACAGGCTCATCGCTGCGAGGAAGAAATAACCATACGTTGGATTGTATCGACCTGCATGATTGTAGGACTTGAGGAAATATTGAGGTCCATTTCAATAGTTCAAAGCCACCCGTTTTTTATGGTCTCTATTCATGCTGCCGTTCGATAAACCTCTCGGTAGAAGTCCTCTCGGTGTCCGACTTGAAAACGGGAATGGTCTGATGGAATGGGATCGTAATCGCTATTTTGCTTTAGGTGTGATTCTATTCTTCATCGGAATCCAATTCCGGATGGTCGAATCTTTCGTTCTTAGCGAGCAATCGACACGTGCGTTGCATCGATTCGCGAGACAGTCGCAGATAGCAAGCAACAACGGAATGACCGATATGTACATGAGCGTCGCTCAGGCTCCGAAGAAGACGATTCAGCCGCCAACATGGCTCGGATGGGCGTTGCTCACAGCCGGCGGTGTCATAAGCCTACACGCTCTTGCATTACCAAAGCGATCATAGTTCCAAGCTAGACGAGGTCACTTCTTTGCAATTTATAATGCGAGCAGTAAAAACTCCCGGTGCGTGGGTCCTCTTCACCTCCGTAGCATTGGCGATTGTCGTGAATTCGTCCAGTCTTGTTGGCACTTCGGCACAAAACAAGACGCATGCTGAAGAGCGACCAGTGCCTTCGCTAAAATCACAGTCGATCCGAGAAGGTTCTCTGCTACCCGATCAAGTTGGAACGTTCCGCGTTTCCGGTGAGCGAGTTCAATTTGTCGAAAGCGAGTCGGGCCGTATTTTTCGATGCCTCGAAAACTTAATGCTTCAACGAGTACATCAAGTCATTACTGAAGAAGTATCGCCGCCATCGTGGATCGTTAGCGGCAAGGCAACCGAGTACCGGGGCGAAAACTATCTTCTCATTGAAGCGGTTCGACGTACCAAGTAGCGCATAACCTGTGTGCCTTATGCCAAGTCGAATAGCATGACTTCAGCTTCCTCGGTCCCTTTTATTTCAAGAGTTGTGACATCGCTGATGGCCAAGCCGTCGCCTGTATCTGCCGCTACGCCGTTTAATTGAATGGAACCGCGAAGCACTTGCAGCCACGCACTTCTACCGGGACTTAAATCGAATTGGATAGGTTGATTGCATTCGATTTTTGCTAGATAGATTCGAGCGTCTTGATGGATATGAAGCGACCCCGATTCTGCCGTTTTGGAAGCAACTAATCGGAACTGGTTGAGTCGCTCGGACTCGGGAAATGACTTTTGTTCGTAGCTTGGCTCGAGAGCCTGCTGGTCCGGGAACAACCAAATTTGGTACAGGTGAACCGGTTCGGACTGAGACGGATTAAACTCGCTATGCGTAATTCCTGTGCCTGCCGTCATCCGCTGAAACTCGCCAGGTCTCAGGATCTCCCCGTTGCCCATCGAGTCCTTGTGCTCGAGAGCCCCTTCGAGCACGTAGGTCACGATCTCCATGTTGCGATGGGGATGAGTTCCAAATCCCTGGCCAGGTGCGACCACATCTTCGTTCATGACTCGCAGCGATCGAAACTGCATATGGTTCGGATCTTGATAATCCGAAAAAGAAAAAGTGTGATACGTCTTCAGCCAGCCATGATCGGCATGGCCACGGTCTTTTGACTTTCGAATCTTAATCATTGGGTATGTTACTTTGAATTTGTTTCTTTATTGGATGTTAAATCCTTATCCAGATTAAAACTGGATTTGTAATCGTAGCAGATGTCGTAAGACATCAGTCGCCTGCGGCTTTTACTGGTAGATCCAAGATCATCTGAATACGTACGAATTCAGCTACGGGACACATAAATTTCAACAAAGCACGAGTCGGAATCGGGGTCGCAGTCATGGCTTTTGCGAGGCCAATCACCTCTAGTGTGGGCATGGACTGGGAAAAAAGCGTGTTTGAGATATACTTTTGTGGGAGGCTACTAAAGGAACTTCACACGCCGCCTTTGACCGTATTTTGACGTTAATCCCTCAATTTTGCATTGAAAAAACAATGACGACTTCTCAAGAACTATCCAATCGTGCCTCCGAAATAGAAAAGCGATTTTCGCTCGTGCGAGGGTCTCTTTGACTACGACAACCAAGTCAAAGAAGTAGATCGATTAGAGTCGGTGATGGCTGCTCCTGGGTTTTGGGATCATCCGGAGAAAGCTCAACAAACAGTTGCCGACATCAAATCCCGAAGAAGCCGCATTCAGCCTTTGAGAGAAGCTCTTGCAAGTCTCACCGACGCAAAAGAGCTCTTATCGATGGCCGACGAAGACGAGTCGATTCTCCCTGAAATCGAACGCGAACTGGATGCTCTGGGCCCCATCGCGGAACAACTCGAATTAGCGGCACTGCTGAGTGGACCACTCGATAGTTGCGGTGCGATCTTGAGCGTGCATGCTCGCGATGGTGGATTGGACGCAAACGATTGGGCTGAGATGCTCTTGAACATGTACGTGAACTGGGCAGGCAAACACGAGTACTCGGTTGAACTGCTCGATCGCTGCGACAACGAAGAAGCCGGTATCACGCAAGCAACGATCGCGATACGTGGATCGATGGCTTACGGATATCTCAAAGGCGAAGAAGGGATGCATCGCTTGGTGCGAATCAAGTCCGTATAACGCCGAAGGGAAACGCCAAACTAGTTTCGCTGCGGTTGATGTCTCTCCCGAAGTGAACGATTCGGTGGAAGTGAACATCCAAGAGAAAGACGTTCGTGAAGATGTCTATCGCGCTTCTGGAGCGGGCGGTCAACACGTCAATAAGACATCGTCGGCTATTCGACTGACACACATTCCAACCAATACGGTTGTCACTTGCCAAAGCGATCGAAGCCAACACAAGAACCGTGATCAAGCTTGGAAGATGCTTCGCAGCAGATTAGCGCGACGTGAAGAAGAAAAGCGTGAAGCAGAAATCGCAGCCAAGTACAAAACGAAAGCTCGCGTCGGATTCGGCTCGCAAATTCGCAACTACTTCTTGCATCCGGATCAACGCGTCAAGGATTCGCGAACTGGTTTTTCAGTCGGTAATTTTCATACAGTCATGGCTGGTGAGGTCCAAGGATTTTTAGATTCCTTCCTCCAGTTCTGTGCTAACCCAACAGATACTCCGGCTCCAGAGAGCGACTAAAATCGAATGCGGAATTGCAATACGATCGCATCGCATTCACTCGCAAAACGCAATTACATATAAGACTATCGAAACGATATACACCTTCATGTCCGAGTCTGAATCTCCGAATAACTTGACCGGTTCCTCTTCAACAACCATACCAACGTGGCAGTCCGTTCTTCCAGAACTCCAAGTCCGATCCGGACGAATTGTCGCTGGGGTTGTCGACAATGATGATCGGCTAGCTCACGGATTTTGGTGGGAAGCGTCCAGCGAGACTTTGGACATGGTTCGCATTATGACGAGCTGCGAAGGGACGCCTCAGGATACATGGCCAGCCAGTAGTCCCTTTCAGCAGATCGTCCGCGAAGAAATTGGTACCGAGAAAAAGTTAGTGCTCCTAGCTGTTGGGATGGCAGGCAAGACTCACTGGTCTGGAACCGTCGAAGGGGACGCGATGACAGAAGCGATCGCGATGGACTTTGCTGCACGTGTGAACGCGACTCCGGATTTTTTAGGATCGACCTACTTCATCGATGATGCTTGGACTGCCCAACTGCAAACGACAGCCGATGCTTTGAACCAGTCGGTCACTCTCACACATGCCGAGCAAGGCGTTAAGCTCGTCTTCGATTCGATTGGTCCTCACCTTGTTTCGATCGATGGAAAGAAACTGACATTGACTTTTCAAGCGGATTTTCCCGCAACGAAGCGAAACCAAACGCTTCGTTGGAGGTACGTTATTCGAAGCGTTTCAATTTAGCCAAATCTAAACCAATTTCTCGGAATCCAACATGGCAACTGTATCTACGCAACTTACGAATCAAACCGCTTGGCAAGCACTTAAGTCGCATTACGAAGAGATTTGCGATGTTCACTTGCGAACACTTTTTGCCTCGGATCCGAAGCGAGGCGAACGACTCGCAGCGGAAGCACTAGGTATCTATCTCGATTTTTCGAAGAATCGTGTTACCGATGAAACGTTGCGATTGCTAGTCGCATTAGCGGAACAGTCCGGGGTGCGAGAACGAGCCGAGGCGATGTTTCGCGGTGATCGAATCAACATTACCGAACAACGCGCTGTCCTGCACGTCGCGTTGCGGGCACCCAAAGGCAAGTCAATTGTTGTCGATGGTAAAGATGTTGTACCCGAGGTACATGAAGTACTCGAAAAGATGTCGGGCTTTTGCGATCGCATTCGCAGCGGCGAGTGGAAAGGGTTTACCGGCAAGCGAATACGAACAATCGTGAACATCGGAATTGGCGGCTCGGACTTGGGGCCAGTCATGGCCTATGGCGCGCTTCGACACTACAGCCAACGGGATCTCATGTTTCGCTACGTCTCCAACGTAGACGGGACCGACATTGCCGAAGCGGTGCAAGATCTCGATCCGTCAGAGACTCTGTTCATCATCGCTTCGAAGACCTTTACAACCCAAGAAACGCTGACCAACGCGCATTCGGCTCGTGACTGGTGTTTGAAATGTCTCAAAGATCCGGCGGCTGTTGCGAAGCATTTTGTCGCGGTTTCAACCAACGCCGAAGAAGTGACGAAGTTCGGGATCGATACCGCGAACATGTTTGGATTTTGGGACTGGGTTGGTGGTCGTTACTCATACGATTCGGCGATCGGGTTATCGCTCATGATTGCGATTGGTCCGCAAAACTTCCGCGAGATGCTTGCCGGGATGCACGCGATGGACGAGCATTTCCGGACAGCACCCTTTGCTCAAAACTTGCCGGTGTTACTGGCTCTCCTGGGTGTCTGGTACAACAACTTTTT
>JANODQ010000080.1:0-4992 GCA_031412775.1 Pirellulaceae bacterium
TTGACTACGGTCCAGTACCGCCGAGATACAAGACTGCTTACTTTGCACACGTATGGTCCGGAGGATATTCGGCTGGCTATTACGCGTATCTATGGAGCGAAGTGCTCGCAGCCGACGCTTTCGCGAAAATGCGAGAAAAAGGAGGTTTGACACGCGAGAACGGTGATCGCTATCGCAAAACAATCCTCTCTAAAGGTGGAACGCGAGAAATGATGCTCCAGTACAAAGACTTTAGCGGAGCCGAACCAACGGTAGAAGCTCTGCTAGTCCGTCGCGGCTTGAAAGACTAAAAGCAAACGGATGAATTCTGAGCCGATGGCGCTAGCCACGGGTTTCGATTTTGCCACAATTTACCCGGTAGCACCCGATGCTAGCGGTTACGGCTCAGGGGAAATGTCCGTTTCATCACCCCACCGCATGGCTGACAAAACACAAGAAACAATCTTGTTATCATTCTTCAGGCAATCTATTGCGAAGTCACATTCGTGTTCGCATAAAATGTCAGATTCAACTCGTGCGATTGGTAGAACTGATTCACCAGGTCGTCGATCTCGATCCACTGCTGGATAGCCAATTCGGTTTGCTTCAAGCTTGATTCGGCAAGAGGCATGTAGTAGCTCGCGAACGCGCGGCCACCCTTGGCTCCTTTCACAAGCTCAAGAAACTGCGTTTGCTTTGTCAGTTCTTTCGATCGAGTCATCAACTGTTGCTGCATAAGTTTTGCATCGCCCGGAGCGATTGGAAACTCCATGCCATTCTCCCCAGTCAATTTGACGACCGTTCCGAGCAGCCATTTACGATTCGGTTTCGATTTGACCGTTACAATAAGCTTGCTGCTTTCGTCTTTGAGCGCGATCGTCCAGGTTTGTTCTTGCTTGCCGGTCATCATCACGGGAGCTTCCGGGGTGATGAGAATTTCTTCTGGCAAATCCCATTGAACTTGCACGGATGCAGTCTTTCCATTCACTGAAAAAGGGATGCGTAGTTCTTCTTTCTGAACAGGTCGTTTTAAAGCGATTGAGACTACCTTGGAAATGCCCGTTTGTTCGTCCGACGCGATCGGGACATCAACGGCAGGTGATTCACTTTTCGTTGTCTCCGAGTTTGGCATCGCAGGGTCCATGGACGCGGTGTTTGCGTCTGCTGAATCACTGAAGGATGCATCAAGCGACTTCAGATCACGCTCGGAAGTCATCTTGGATTCGATTTCAAGCGGCAGGGTTGCGGCTGAATCCTTAGGTGTCAAAAGACTTGTAATCGATTCGATTTTTGTAGGGTCAATCACAATAGAGCCATCGATATCGTCTGTTATCCCCTGCGTGAGCTTTGCGGAAAGTTCCGAAGCAAGATCAGCGTTCAGGGTTGGGACTGCTGAAACTTCGCTCGTTGAGGTGCCTTCCGTAAGTTTGAGTTCCATATCCAATGCGGTTGGACTTGATGTTGTATCGTTCTCCGGAGCGAGGCTATCAACGCTAGTAGTCAAATCCACGGATGGAGAGGAAGCTTCCGAGCTGAGTTTTTTGCCGGGAATGTCTTGTGTTCCATCCGAATCCGCGACTCGCGTGGAAGTGGCCGGAATCAGCATGGACCCAAGTCCGATTGCGGCAATCAACAGCACGATGACTGAAGGTACCGTTCGTCGAGCAGAAAACGCGTAAAGATTAGCTGACGATCGCTCCCGCTTCGGTGTAACGCTGTGTTTTGCATCCTTCGAAGCGAAGGGGTTTGGAGGTAGGCGATTCGTGCTGGCAAGTAAGCCTACAGCGGTTATTCCGGCTGCGGGCGTTTCTACTGCGAGCATGTCTGGTTTTGAGATGCCGCCGATGGGCAAAATGCTGTTTGCCGAATCGCCGTTGGGCGAAACTATCTTGCTCTCTAAATCTTGAGTTTCTAAAAACTCACGAAGTGTTGGGTGCTTGGTTTCGGTAAAACGATAAGAAGTATTCTTAGTTTGGTCCGTGTCCGTCCATGCTCCGCTCGTCTCGAGAAGATCGATAAATTTATCGAGTTGTTCGATCGAAGCGGCATCTAAAATAGGCTTCCCTTGAGACGCTTCTAAATGCGGGTCGAGGCTAATATCTGTGCCACAGTTATCTGCGTCGCAATTATTGATGGCAAAATCGAGTATCGAGTGGAGCAATCCATCTGGCCCAATCGCGATACAACTTAGCGGTTGGTCGAGCAGGAGCGATTTGGAGGAGCCACTTAACTGTCGCTTCCAATCTCGAATAATTACAGGCGGAGGTGGCCCATACTCGCTGAGGATTCGATCTAAGAAAAGCTCGCTTGGGATTACAGCAACAAATGTGTTGCTTTCTGGGCCGAAAAACTTCCAAAATTGCCAAGTGCCCGCCTCGCGTAGCAGTTCATTAGAAACGTGGAGATTAACCCAATGTGTGGTAGCATCTATCTTTCGAAATGGAACAGTACCAACGGTACGAAAATCCGAAATCCAAGCAAATACCGAAACGTCTAAGTAACTACCAGACGTGGTTTGAAGGGGAGATCTAACGCAGAGAGTAGCACAGCTTGTTGCAATCTTTTCCAAACCAATATCAGCCAAATCGACAATTGACAGGCTGTTTGGAAGCATGATGCAAACGGAACCTTGCTAGAGATTATTTCTTTCGATGGCGAATTCTCGCACGCATCCGTCGCTTCTTCCGACCGACTTTTCGGCGACCACGCCCAGTTTTCTTTACTCCCACGAATTTCTCCTAACGTACAATTCTGAATCCAAAATCGATCGGGCGATCGAGTATCAACGGTATTCCAATGCATGGCAGGGAATTTCACCCTCTGGGCATCGGAAGCCCCGTAGAATACACGAACTTGGTGCATCCTTTCAAGGGCTGAAAGGGATCTGGGGGCTGATTTCAGTTCTTTATATCCCGGCTTTCGTCGGGATAGTTCGTTTTTCCCGCCTCAACGTGGGAACCACAGGAGCCAAATTACCAGAATACAGACGATATCGAGTCCGATGCCGGCTCGCATCATATCACGGCTCGTCATACGTTTTTCACCAAAGACGATAGCGTTTGGCGGAGTGGCTACCGGAAGCATGAACCCACAACTTGCGGCCAGCACCGCAGGAACGGTCAAGGCGCTGACGTCAACATCCAACCCCCGAGCGATTTCCGCTAATATCGGAATCACGGTTGTAGCCGTTGCAATGTTGCTCGCCAACTCCGAAAGAAATACAACCATCGCGATGATCAGCAAAAGCGATAAACCAATTGGTATTCCCTTCAAATGACGAGCACTTTCACCGATGATCCCGCCAAGCCCTGAAGTCTGAACGGCACCGGCCAGGCTCAGGCCTCCGCCGAGCAGCAAGATGACTCCCCAAGGCAGCTTATCCATGTCTCGCCAATTCAGAATCGGCTGTCCCCCAAGGTTTTTTCGGATCGGAATCGTCAGCAAGAACACCATAGCAGTCATCGCAATCATCGAATCATGGATGTTTGAAACGCCTGGATATAAGTCACGGATGGCGGACGAATTTGCAATGATATCGCGGAAAGTCCACGACAGACCAGTGACAACGAAGACTCCGAGAACCCACGACTCAGCACTTGAAAGCTTTGTCAGCGAAGCTCGTTCATTTCGTATCCAATCCGAATTCAAAGTGGGAATCGGCTTTGAAATAAAGAGGACTTTGCAAAGCCAAAACCAACAAATGGCAGTGAGCAGCAAGACGCAAGGAACGACGTCGTACATCCATTCTAGGAAACCGATCACGATTCCCTGCTTTTCCATAAAGCTACGAAAGAAGACGTTGGTGGGTGTTCCGACCAAGGTCCCCATGCCACCTAGACTTGCTGAGTAGGCAACACCGAGCAGCAGCGCGATGCCAAAATTTCTCGTCTGGACCTTATTGGGCGTTTCGTCGCCTTCCCCTGCGATCAGTAAAATACTTCGCACTAAAGGGAGCATCAATAACGCAGTGGCGGTGTTGCTTATCCAAAACGATAGCAACATCGTCGACATCATAAAACCTGCAACGATCGCAGATGGCGAGGTTCCGAATAGACTCAATCCATAGATCGCGCCACGTCGATGCAAGCCGGTTTTTTCAAATGCGATCGCAATGCTAAATCCGCCTAAATAAAGGAAGACGCTAGGGTCAGCGTACGCAGCGGTCGCTTCTTGAATCTTGGAAATCCCAAGCAGCGGTAAGAGGACAATCGGCAAAAGAGCAGTAGCCTCCAATATGACCGCTTCGGTCATCCACCAGCACGCCATCCAAACGCCAACAAAGAGTGTCGACTTTGCTGCGATCGGCGCATCGGGATTAAAACGATCAAAGCAGTACCAACTGAGAAGGCCTAACAGTGGGCCCGCTGCAATCCAAAACCAACTCCATACGCCGCTTGCGATTGGAGCCGACTCTTTTGAAGCATGCTCGGAACTATTCATCGGAAACTATCCTGCGAGTCTTGAGCATCATCTAATGCCTTCCCGTCTATCGCGAGAAACTATGTAGCACTCGAATCGATTTGTCGACGAAGGAACTTACCATGTCCCATTTCACCAACGAATTTTCCGTCTTCCACTTGCCGTTTACCGCGGACCCAAACATGCACTGGTTTGCCTTCAATAGGCCATCCTTCAAAAGCGCTGTAATCGGTCGCCATGGAATGTGTTTTGACTGAAATAGTCCCACGATAAGAAGGATCGTAAATCACAATATCGGCATCCGAGCCAACCGCGATCGTTCCTTTCTTGGGGAACAAACCAAATAGCTTTGCCGCTTGGGTGCTCGCCGAATCAACGAACGTGTTGAGATCGATATGACCGCGACAGACGCCGTAGGTGTATAGCAAGTTAACGCGGTCTTCGACTGTCGGAATCCCATTCGGAATCTTGGTAAAGTCGTCGCGTCCCATTTCCTTTTGGCCTACAAAGTCAAACGGAGCGTGGTCAGTTGCAACTGTCGAAATATTTCGCTGACGAAGATGCTGCCACAGTTTTGGTTGCTCTTCCTTAGAT
>JANODQ010000081.1:0-4643 GCA_031412775.1 Pirellulaceae bacterium
CGCCTGGCTTCAATCGAGAGGCAGACTCAGCCACAGATTCAGGCAACCAAATTCCAGAGTTAGCGGAGCAACTTGTGCGTTCTCTGGTTGGCTTAGAGTCTTGTGCTGTCGCATTTTCGGGCGGTGTCGATAGTAGCGTTGTCGCAAAAGCAGCATGGCTCGCCTTGGGTGATCGTTCAGTCGCGGTCACAGGCATCGGAGCCGCAGTCAGCGAAATCGATCTGCAGTGGGCTCGGGAAGTGACTGATTTTATCGGAATTCGCCACGTGCAGATTCCTACCGCTGAGATCGACGACCCAGAGTACCTTCGCAACGACACCAAGCGATGCTATTTCTGCAAAAGTCATTTATACAAGTCCGCGACTCAATGGGGAAATGAACACGGATTCCGGCACGTTCTCTCAGGGACGAACTTAGATGACTTGTCCGACTATCGCCCCGGTCTTGTGGCCGCTGCTGAACACGCTGTCATTGCACCACTAGCGGATCTTAAGATCGGGAAGGTAGAGGTTCGGCAGCTTGCGGAGTATTGGCGATTGCCGGTTGCGCAGCGACCTGCAAGTCCGTGCCTTGCGAGCCGGATCGCTTATGGTCAGAGCGTCTCGAAGGAACGTCTCAAGCGGATCGAAGCTGCGGAAGCGTGGCTACATCAACAAGGCTTCCACGACGTACGTGTCCGGCTACACGGGGACGAAATAGCGCGTGTTGAACTGGCTGAGTCTGAATTGTTACGTCTGCTGGATCCTAGTTGCCGCGATGCAATAAACAACTCGCTTCGAGAGTTGGGCTTTCGTTATGTCACTATTGATCTGGGGGGCCGTCAATCGGGTTCTATGAATCGATCTATTCCGAATCAAGCTTCTGCGAATCCAACTTCGTTGCGTCAGTCGTTACCGGTTTTGCAGTAATCAAAAGCATCATGATTAGAATCGATGCTACTTGTATGATTGCCTCGACGATTCTCTCCTCAATGCGTGGAACAATCACTACGGTAGATGTGAGAAACCTCGTTCGATTACCGAATTGACCAGGGGGTGCTGGCATCGAAACCGATCTTTGCAGGAATACAGGCGTGGAGGAAGCAACAATTTCAATCTTGCGATCTGTCCAATACCCTTCGATTTGAGCTGTCGCATACGGCGAAGCGATTCGTGCACCCGCGGTAGCTAGAACAATTCCCCCGATCATCCAAACACGATACGTTCGATTCCCAATTGCCAAGGCGAGTGCGATCCACAACACAGAAAACAAGAATGCACCCCAGGCGGCATGCACAAACTGAGTGACCGCTGGAAAACGGCTCCAAGCAGTGCTACTCCAAACAGTGATTGCCGGTACCACTCGAAAGCACGCCATAACAATTGCGGCAAGCGTTAGCCCAACAAAAAGATCGATCAAACGAATTGGATCTGGTTTCAGACGAGCAATAAACCACGAGGCGGAAATCTCGCCAAAGCTCCTCAAGCAAATCCAAGCAACGCAGAAATAAACAACCCAGTGATAAGCGTTCGCGATCAAGGCCTCGCTATCAAATACGCCATCATGAAAGATCCAGTTCCAAAGAAAGAAAAAGCAAGTCGCGACACTGAGACATAAAAGCCACAAAGAAATCGAATTCAAACGCAGGCGTTTGCTCGCTGAAGTGGGCTGCCAAGCAACGATCGCAACACAAGCTAAGAGAGGCGCGAACAGTATCATCGTTCCGATCTGGCTTGGCAGTTCCCAGCCCAACATAACAGCCATCCTCCGAAGAAGAGCTGCCAACGCCGTAATGGCTGAAGCACCTAACAGATATCGAATTAGATGGTGCATGTAGCAAAGCTAGTATAAAAAGAACGCAGTCGATCATTGGTGGAATATCAAGAGAAGATCCACGGTCTTTAACCGCTAATAACCGCGGGACGTAATAAATTGACAACATCAACTAACTCAAAGCGCTGGCTAGCGGAAAGGGAACACAAGCCAACTCTTGCTTCCGCTGCGTGTTAGACGGAATTTTAACATTAATAGATAACTTAAATTTCAGAATACTGCACGTCAATAGTGCAGCATCGCGTTTTGGTACTTCCATTTCTAACTCTAGCCAAAGACATCTGAAATCAAGCGAGATGAGTCACATCGAGATTCAAGAACGAGAAATCACTATGGCAATACTGGCGATGGTGATATCGTGACGGGGGCGCTCTGGGGCAACTGTCCAGGATCGACCGGAGCTGAGGATTGATCTACTGGCATCGGCTGAATCGTGGCTGGGGTTGAGTTTACCGGAACCGCATTGTCAGGAGCGACTCTTTCCCCTTGCATCATTGCGGGGACAGTCGATGAAGGAAAATCTAAAACCGAATTGTATCCTCTAACCATGCCGCCACCGAGAGCTTGATAGGCGTTGACGATGGCCGTAAGCTGCTCCTTCTTTGTTTCAATGATAACAATTTTTGCCTCCTGGAGATCGCGTTGCGCCAACAATACTTCGACGTACTCTGCGCGCGCGTTCTGAAAGAGTTTCGTGGCGGAATCAACGGAAGCTTCTAGTGATTCTAATTGTTGCTTTTTTATCTCAATGCTCTGCGCGTATTTCTCGACCTTGCTTAAATAGTTAATAACTTCAGTGAAGGCGTTGAGGACTGTCTGTTGATATCGATACACAGCTTGCAATTGTTCGGCATTCGCAGTCATATAGGCTGCTTTGATGGCCGCTCTGTTGATTAGCGGAGCAACTACATCACCGAATGCGTTGTAAACCAGTGATGCGGGAGTTGCAAAAAGAAAACCGGAATCAAAGGCACGGTATCCAACGCCAGCACTAATATTCAACGATGGATAAAAGTTTGCTCGTGCAACTTGTACCTCTAGTCCGGCTGCGGCAAGCTCACGTTCTGCTTGGCGAATGTCGCTTCGATTCTGAAGCAATTGCGAGGGGACGCCTGCGCTCAATGAGTGCAAATTCAAGTTAATAAAATCTACCGCTTGGCGTTCGATAGGCTGAGGGAAACGACCAGCAATGTAGTTAATCCGATTCTCAGCTTCGACAATATCCTGGGCGATGACTAACTTTTCACTTTGGTTCTTGCGGACTTCAGCTTGAAAACGCTGGACGGCAAGCTCCGTTCCGCGGCCTGCTTCCTTTTTCGCAATTGAAGCTTTGAGGCTCTGCTCCTGAAGTTCGATAGTTTTGTCCAACGTTTCTAACTGCTTATCGAGAGCCAAAAGATCGTAATACTCCTCGGCAATATCTGCGATAAGGCGAGTGATTATATAGTTTCGCCCATCAGCAGTCCCCAAGTAACGCAGCGCTGCTGCACTACGAGCATTTCGTAATTTCTTCCAGATATCAATTTCCCATGAGACACTAGTTCCTATGAGAAAGTCTGGTAGAGGCGACGGAAAGGACTTTCCGTTGGCAGTGAGATTTTCCTCGACGGCACCCTCTCGAGTATATTCGCCGGGTTTCTCGACGCCGGCCCTCGCCCCAAACGAGAGAAATGGAAAGTATGCCCCACGACGCGCAAGGACTTCATTGTTGGCGATTCGAATATCCTGGGCCAGAATCTTCAACTCTTGATTATCGAGCAATGCTTGATCGATCAAGCCGGTCAGAATGGGGTCATTGAAAAATTCATGAATTTCGACGCATGCCGAATTTTCCCAATTCAATTCACCATTGAATGTTTCCGGAAGCGGCTTTCCAGCATCTGGGCGACAAAGCGCAGGAAGCTTACAACCACTCTGACCAAGTACAAAGCTAGAAATCAACATGGTCCCGACGGCGCGTCTGTTAAGCTTTTTGGCCGAGCTTGTCCCTGATCCATGCATTCGTCTATTCCTTGATTTCGTACTCAGGATATCCGTTCCTGATGGTTCTCACATGAGACTTCGACCGACAGTCAACACGCCCTTTATGGGTTGTGTTGAAAAGTTAGAATATACCGGCGGTAATTTCCTTAAATTCAGCGGAAAGTTAATGTCCGCCGTCGGCGGGGTTTGGTTCATGCTCAAATCGCTCACTTAGCGGTTGATCGGTTTCGTCCTTAAGGAGTTTGCGACCATCCGCCATCTTTGCGAATACGTAATACAAACCGGGAATTACGAGTACGCCGATCACGGTTCCCACAAGCATTCCTCCAACGGATGTGGTGCCAATAGTGCGGTTACCGATCGCACCGGGCCCCGTGGCGCGGACAAGCGGAACCATCCCTGCGATAAAGGCGAATGAAGTCATTAGAATCGGACGGAATCGTAACTTTCCTCCCTCAATGGCGGCGTCGATCAAACTAGCACCCTCATGGCGGCGTTGGACAGCAAATTCAACAATCAAAATCGCGTTCTTTCCTAACAAGCCAACCAACATGACCAAACCAATTTGGGCGTAAACGTCGTTCGACAATCCCATCGCTTTCAGGAACAGAAATGATCCGAACAATCCGATTGGTAGCGAAATGATAACGGCCAGCGGTAATAGAAAGCTCTCGTATTGACCTACCAAAACCAGATAAACGAAGATGATAACGATTACGAAAATATAGATCGCCGTGTTTCCCTTCTTTGCTTCATCATACGAGAGACCTTGCCAGTCGATATCAAACCCTCGAGGCAACGTCTCGGCTGCAACTTCTTGAATAGCCGCAATTGCTTGACCCGTGCTA
>JANODQ010000082.1:0-4101 GCA_031412775.1 Pirellulaceae bacterium
CTTAAAGGCGGCGACACGGGCATTTTCGCGAGAACCGGAGAGGAACTGGAGCGACTTGTCAGTGAATCGATTCCGTTTGAATTGGTACCGGGCATCACGGCCGCGTCCGCTGTCGCAGCCTATGCAGGAATCCCGATAACGCATCGCGACTGGGCATCAGCCGTGGCTTTGGTCACGGGACATTCGCAGCCATCTGACGGTGGGCCGGAATCGGACGAGGCTTTTGACTGGGATTCAATCGCAGCGTTTCCTGGGACGGTTATCATTTACATGGGGGTGACGACTGTGGAGGACTGGATCCGCCGATTGACTTTGGCTGGCAAATCACCAGATACGCCCGTTGCTCTGGTCCGTCGCTGTTCGTGGCCAGATCAAGAAACGATTCTTTGCAACCTGGGTGAAGCAGCGGCGAGAATGACTCCGGCTTCGAAGTTCCGCCCACCGGTCCTGGTGGTAATTGGCCCCGTTGCGCACTTGGGTATACCGTTCAATTGGTTTCAGAAGCGGCCTCTTTTTGGTAAAAAAATTCTGCTCTGCCGCCCCCAAGACGACACTGACGGCACGGCAGAAGAGCTCGAAGCTTTAGGTGCGACCGTCTATTTACAGCCCGCGTTGCGAGTGGAGTCGCCTGAGGATTGGATAGAACTGGACCGCGAGATCGAGCGACTGTCGCAGTATCAATGGATCATTTTTAGCTCCCGATTTGGCGTTCGTGCTCTCTTGAATCGAATCCATTCGCTTGGAAAGGATTCACGAGTGCTTGGAAATTGTCGACTAGCGGGAGTGGGGCCATCGGTTCGCGAAGAACTAGAAAAATATCAGCTTCGCGCCGATATGATTGCGGGCCCGCCCTTTGGAGCCAAACCGTTGTTGCACGAGCTACTTGGGAGAAAGACCGGGCGGTTGAAAACTGAGCCGATGGCGCTAGCCACGGGTGTGGACTCCGCTCCGATAGGTGAGGCCGCAACCGATCTGGGGAGCGGGCTCGCAAAGAAATCAACTGATTCGAAAATTCGTTTTTTGATCGTTGGAAACAACCGAACCGATCCATTTCTGGGGCTGGAGCTAGAATCCGGCGGCTTTGAAGTGTCGACCGTCTCGGCTTATCGAACGCTCGCCATCCCCTCCCCTGCCCCAATGATTGTTGAAAAACTGAAGGCCGGTTCGATTGATTACAGCCTTGCGACCAGCCCCGCGATCGCTAGAACTTTAATCGACTGGTTTGGAAAAGAACTTAGTAAAACCAAGATCGCTTCCATTTCGTCTGCCGTGACTGCGATGTTCGAAGACTTTGAGCTGATAAACATTGTCGAAGCGAAAGAGGCTTCCATCGCGGGTATAGTGGCCTCGATTCGCAGTGACTGCGGTTTGGAGCTTGATAAAACAGACGATGCCAGTTAGGTTAACGCCAAAGGTTTCGACGGAATTCTCGAGCGACAGCGGACGACCACAGACGGTGGTGCAACAGACAAAGCCAGAACACTTGGCTACAGCGAATTTTTGCGAATGACTCCGTTGTTGAAGCCTTCAGCAGAACTACTTCATTTAACTTTTTACTCAGCGTGCCTTCACCAGCAGCGATCGACCTAAGGGTGCATACTTTGAACAGCTTCCGATATTCCGCGACAGTTTCTGCCATGGTCTTGCTGGTACTCGCAACTGGCTTAAAGCTTACTCCGTGGATTCCTAATTTCGCGTTGTTCGGTGCCCTTTCTATCTTCTGCGGGGCTTACTTGAGAGGCCCTTTGGCATGGATCATTCCCATTGGCGGAATTGTCGCGAGTGACTTCTTAGGCGAATTGCTTGGCTTTGCTGGGATTTATCGGTATAACGCCATCAGCATGGTTTTGAATTATGCGGGCTTCGCGGCAATGGTCGGGGTCGGACACATTCTGCGATTGAAAGATAGCTGGGACATTGTGCTGGGTGCTTCGATCGCCGGCTCTGTCGCATTTTTCATTGTTAGTAATTTTGGTTGCTGGTTAGATCCTGTTATGAAGTATTCGACGAGCCTGACTGGATTTATCGATTGCTACGTCTCTGCGATTCCGTTCTTTAGGAATTCTTTCCTCTCGGACGTGGTTGGCACCGCAGCAGTGGTTGCAGTACATCAAGTTGCGATGACTTATCAGACCAACGAAGTTGGCGAGACCGTTTAACCTAAACGGTAATGAAAATGGGTTCTTCTTGAACCGTAGCCTCGGGTGCTAATTGGTGAATTGTGGCAAAGTCGAAACCCATGGCTAGCACCTTCGGCTAAGTACTTCGTCGGGTAGCTACTGTAGACCTGTGCTCAAAGCTTTAAATTTAAAGTTAAGTCCCGAATCGAAGTTAAGGCTAAATTCTTTTCGATGAGCTTGATAGCTCTTGCATGGTTCTGCTGCTGCATTTGATTCCTAGTCTTCGTGGAATCTGCGTAATCTATTACGGTCGTACCTCTTATGACTGTACAAGCTATGAATTATGCGCTCTAGCACGGGCTGAATGTTCCAGCGGTTACGAAACTGCTTCCGATACCAAATATGACGAAGATTCACGAAAAGCGTTGTTTAACGCTTTGATAGCAATCGGATGTCCGATTCGGGTAAAGATCAGCGGATAGGCTAACATAATGAAATGCAAAACAGATTTGCGACGATGGTTGAAGCTTTCTTTGGCTGCGACGACTCTCGTTTCGGGATGCCGCGGCCCCGTTCAACGATTCTCCGCATGGCGTGACTCGAAAGATACTGCCTACTTTCAGTCGTTCGCTCATCAGATTGAGTATCCGGACGTCGCATCGGTTGGAGATCCAGACGCGACGGGTATTCCGTTACCGCTGGCGATCACGAATCCAGCCGAGTTGCCTGCATGGGAGCTTTCGCTTCAAGAGGCAGTGCAAACCTCATTGAGGAAAAGTGACGTCCTAAGAACACTCGGTGGCTCGGTAGTTCTGGGGACCGCGACGGTTCAAACAACTTTGGATCCTGGTCTTACCGAATCCAATCCCCAGGCAGGTATCGAAGCAGCTCTGTCAGCCTTCGATGCACAGACCGCAACACAACTTTTCTGGGCCAAGAACGACCGCCCAAACAACCAGCAGTTTGCGGGTTTTATTCCACCAGCGTTCCAGCAAACCACAGGAAACTACATCAACAGCGTCACCAAAATGACAGCCACAGGAGCTCAGTTCTCACTTGGTAGCAACGTCATTTATGACCGAAACAACAATCCAAACCAGAACTTCCCGAGTAGCTTCTCCGGCTTTTTACAAGCAGGCGTAAGACAACCTTTAATGCAGGGGTCGGGACTGACATTCAATCGAATCGCTGGTCCAACGCAGTACAACAGCGGGCAGATTGTGAACCCTCAAATCGGAGTTTACAACGGCGTTCTGATCGCAAGAGTGAACATGGACATCTCGCTGGCAGACTTCGAAAACGGCGTTATTAAACTGGTCAACGATATCGAAACGGCTTACTGGGAGCTCTACTTCGCTTATCGCTCACTAGATGCGCAAGTGACCGGTCGCGAGAACGCGTTAAGAACTTGGCAGCGAATCAACGAACTGAAAAAGGTAAGCGCACGTGGTGGTGAAGCGGATGCTGAAGCGCAAGCTCGATCGCAATACTATCTCTTTGACTCGCAAGTCAATGATGCTCTCGCAGGTCCTCAGGGGTTGTATACCGCCGAGCAACGCTTGCGATACTTGATGGGCGTTGCAGCCAGTGACGGTCGATTGATCAAACCAACCGATCTACCTCTTCAAGCAGAGGTGAGTGTTGATTGGTTCCGAGCAGTTGCCGATGCGACGACTCAACGTGTGGAAGTACGACGACAAAAGTGGACAGTCAAACGTCGTGAGATGGAACTCTTGGCATCACGATTGAATCGACGAGCTCGTCTGGACTTGGTTAGCCAGTACCGATGGCGAGGACTGGGAGACCACTTGATCGGTGCCCGTAATCCAGACAACAGTTTCGAAAGTCTTGCTCAAAACCTTACTGAAGGTAATTTTCAAGAATGGCAAGCCGGGATGGAGTGGTCCTATAACGTGGGACTTCGCCAAGCATCGGCTGGAGTGAGAAACGCACAGTTGAATCTGGTCCGCGAGAATAGCTT
>JANODQ010000083.1:0-1650 GCA_031412775.1 Pirellulaceae bacterium
AACCGTCCACCAACGCCTCGACGGTCGAATTCGGGCCAGTCATCTTGATGAAGACGAGCCCATCATTCTTAGTTTCTACGATCGCACCGATCATGCGATAGTTTTCACGCTTCTTTATCGGGCCAGGAGCAAAAGGACCACCGCCCATGCTGTCCTTAAAAGTTCCAGCAATGTCTACCATGTGAACCGTAGCACCAGCGACGTCCATCTTTTCAATTTTGGCTTCCTCTTTCTTGGCACCATCGAACTGCCCAATCCAACGATCAATGTTGGCATCAATCCCGCCGGATGCACTCATCACTGTCACACGTGCTGTATCTTCTTTTTGATCCTTGGGTGCTCGGAATTCGCTTTGAACCATGTTCGATTTCGGCGGAACGGATTCCCATTCCGCAGGAGGCGTCATCGAAATCGAGGCTCCGAGCGCAATCTTTCCGGCAGGAGCTTCCGCCTGTACGTAGGTAGTTGCAAAGGCCGCTAACAAAATGGAAAGCAGAACGGGGCTTTGAGATGACTTCGAGATATTCATAATTATCCTGATCAAGTGGTGCGGTTTACGAACGACTATTGAATCTGCAAGCAATACAAGTGTGATTTGGAACGGACGATCATTTGACGATCAAGTGCAATCGGAGAAGCTTTGCAGCCATCATCCAAAGTATTTGTGACTAATAACTTGCCTAAACCATTGGCTTCAAAAATGTAGCCGGCTCCTTTTTCGTCGAAGCAGTACAGATGATTGTCTGCAACGAGTGGCGACGCACTGAAATCTCCGCCGACCCGCTTCTGCCAGACGATACTACCATCGGATTTGGCAATACAAGTCACTACGCCACGATCTTCAACCGTAAACACCCAGTCCCGATAAACGGTAGGCGACGGCTTGCAGCCTATTCCGCGACTTGCTTCCCAGAAAACATGATCGGCCGTGACATCTCCATTGCCGTTTGGATCTATCGCTAAAAGTTTTCCTTTGCTGAAGCCAGAGTTCAGATAAACTCGTTCGCCATCAAACACCGGTCGCGCAGCGGACGAATGCTCGTTATATCGGACTCGCCAATACTCTGAGCCATCGACCGGATTCAACGACAAAACAGCTTTAGCAGTTGGGCTAATCATCTGCACCCGACCTTTCGTGTGAATGATCAGAGGCGTCGAAAAAGCCTTCATCATATCGCCGTCATCGGTCTGGTAGTCCACATTGCGATCAGACTTCCAAATGGTTTCTCCCGTGAGCTTGTTCAAAGCGACTGCATAGTGGTGATCGAAGCCATCCATATGAAAAATGAGTGCATTCTCGAAGAGGATAGGCGAACTTCCCGCTCCACGAAAATGGTTGCAAGGTAGATCGCGTCGCTGCCAAAGTTGCTTCGGATGCAATCTATCTTGGATATCATAACAAGCGGTCCCGTAGGCTCCGTAGTGAACATAGATTCGCTCGCCATCGGTCGTGGGTGTTGGCGATGCATACGAATTTGATTTATCGTAGTCGGGCTGAACAGTCGTGTTGGTAAAGACAAGCTCATTACAAATCGTTGCACCGGAGTCAACATCGACCCCAATAAGCGACTGCTCGAGCCCATCGGGTGTGGCAGTTGTCATCCAAATCGTTTTCCCCCAAACGATAGGTGAAGACCATCCTCGGCCAGG
>JANODQ010000084.1:0-7260 GCA_031412775.1 Pirellulaceae bacterium
CCATACTTAGTCTTGGGTTGAAGACCATGTTGTTCGAGCCTACGCGAGAGGAATGAAAGTGTTTGACGTTCTGACATGAGTTTAGCTTTGAATCCTTTGGACATATTTGGCGAGGATGTCCGTTTCGAGATTGACAAAGTCACCTTGGCAAAGCTGGCCAAGTGTTGTGACTGAAAGAGTATGTGGAATGAGTGCGATGCTAAATTGGCTGTTGTCCGCGCTGACAACGGTCAGACTAACACCGTCGATTGTAATTGAGCCTTTGTTGACCATCTGTCGAAGCAGTGGCAAGGGAGCACTGAAGAAGAAGTAAGACCACTGCCCATCATCTCGACGTTGAAGCAATTGGCCTAAGCCATCAATGTGTCCGGTAACAAAATGCCCACCCATGCGATCTCCGACTCGAAGCGATCTTTCGTAGTTCACGCGGCTCCCGGGAGTGAGTTCTCCTAGCCGCGTTTTTGAGAGCGTTTCCTCGCCTGCTTGAAATGCGACACGCAGGCTGCCATCGCTAGCTGCCGAGGAAGGGCTTGAATTGGTGGAAGTTGCAGCGGCTTGGGAGTCTCGGGGGGCTTCTTGGATATCGACGACCGTCAAGCAGCAACCGGAGATAGAAACACTATCGCCCAAATTCACTGGTGACAGTTCTGAGGTCGCAGGAAACTGAAGTTCAAAAACCAATCGCACCCCGGCGGTTTCGGGGATGACTTCATGGAGAATAGCGGTGCCTTCGACAAGTCCGGTAAACATAAATTGGGTTCTTGGGGATAATTTTGGCTGGGTTGGAAAATTGTTCGGGCACAGACTAAGGTTTTTAGTCTGGGTGGTGGGCTTGCTAAAGAAGCGATCATCAACGTAATCGCTATTTTAGCGAGCACGATACGACCATCGCGTCCGGTTTTGAAATGGTTTTCACGTTCAAATTTGCGAACCCTTTGCGCAAAGGGCTAAATGGTACAAAATACTCGGCAGTTTCGGATGGTGGCCCAGCAAAGTTTCTTGCGAGAAGTCTTTGATAGGACAAGGATCGCCAAAGAATATTCTTGAGGAATCGATCGCTCGCCCGATTTGAAGTGCAAAATCGTCTCCTCGTGGAGTCGGGTAAACGCCCGTCACCTGTTTCTGAATCTGAATCAAACTGACTTATTCCCGTTCCTCTAACACGCAGGACTCTCATTTATGAGCCTTATTGAAAATGTACATGGTCGCCAAATTCTCGATTCACGAGGAAACCCGACGGTTGAAGTCGAAGTGACACTCGTTAGCGGCGAGATGGGTCGCGCCGCAGTTCCAAGTGGAGCCAGTACGGGTGCTCACGAGGCTTGGGAGCTTCGCGATGGTGACAAAAAAGTGTTCATGGGTAAGGGAGTTTTGAAGGCGATTGAAAACATCAACACGATCGTGGCCGAAAACCTGCTCGGGATGGATTCGCTTGATCAATGCTTCATCGACAAGATGCTCATTGAAATGGATGGAACTCCAAACAAGCAGAACTTGGGAGCTAACGCGCTCTTGGGAGTTTCACTTGCGACTGCGAAGGCGGCTGCTGAGTACACGCATCAGCCACTGTTCCGATATCTCGGCGGCGTTGGAGCCAACCTGCTTCCTGCCCCAATGATGAATATTGTCAACGGCGGCCAGCACGCAGACAACTCGGTCGACGTACAAGAATTCATGGTCATGCCTCTGGGCTTCGATCGATTCAGCGACGCCCTTCAAGCAGGCACCGAAATTTTTCATAACCTAAAAAAGGTGCTGCAAGAGAAGAAGCTTAACACGGCTGTCGGTGATGAAGGTGGTTTTGCACCGGATCTTGGTAGCAACCAAGAAGCTCTTGACCTCATCATGGACGCGATCGGGCGAGCTGGCTACGAAGCAGGCAAGCAAATCTTTATTGCTTTGGATGTCGCTGCGACCGAGTTCTACGATGATAAATCGAAAACTTATGCAATCGATGGTAAGAAGCTGAGCGGCGACGATATGGTCAACTTCTTGGAAGCGTGGGTCGACAAGTATCCAATCTGCTCGATTGAAGACGGTTGCAGCGAAGACGATTGGGACACCTGGAAGAAGTTAACCGATCGCGTTGGCAAGACAGTTCAATTAGTCGGCGACGATTTGTTCGTCACTAACACTGAGCGACTCCAGCGCGGTATTGATTCGGGAATTGCTAACAGCATCCTGATCAAAGTCAACCAGATTGGAACGCTCTCGGAAACGATCGACGCAATCCAATTGGCGCATCGCAATGGTTACTCGAGCATCTCTAGCCACCGAAGCGGCGAAACAGAAGACAGCTTTATTGCTGACTTGGCTGTTGCTCTTTCGACAGGCCAGATCAAGACCGGTTCAGCATCGCGATCCGACCGAATGGCCAAGTACAACCAATTGCTAAGAATCGAAGAAACGCTAGGCGATTGTGCCAAATACGGTGGTCCACTCTTCCCAATGAAGAAGAAGTAAACGAATAAGAGAATTCGTCAAAGTCGAGAGTAATTTTGTTTAGCAGAGCTCGCAAGAGCTCTGCCGTTTAACGGGGAGGACGAGTAACGGTCGTGGCAAATACGGCAATTTGTACTTGTTACTCTTTGAGTAATTTATCAATCAGCGATTCAATCTTTGCGCCGCCAGTTGCCCCCTTCCAGTTCAGTTCCCCTTGCCACCAGAAGCGAACGTAACCCTTCTTGTCGATGACGTAGACCGTAGGCCACATCGTATTCGCCCAAGCGTCCCAATTTTTGTTTTCGGTATCAATCAATACGGGAAAAAGAAAACCGGCTTTCGTCGCTGCTGCGGTAACCTTGGCTGGATCTTTTTCCGACGCCGTCTCGGGAGTTTGAATTCCGATCACTTTGACACCTTTCTCTTTTAAGGTCGCATCCCAGTTTTTATAGATTTCGAAATTCGCGACACAATTGTGGCATTGGTAAGCATAGAAATGAACCAAGACGACTTGTCCTCGCAGCGATTCAAGCGTTGCCTGCTGGTCGCTGGTCCAATAGCCCGAATCAATTAGCTCCGGCGCGAAAGGATAGAGTCGTTCAAGCGATGAAACTTCAAACGGTTTACCGAGAAGCTTTTGGAGTAGCTGGTTTTGTACTTTATTAAGCGTGCCGACAGATTGCGTTGATTCATTTTTCTTCGCTGCTGCGAATTCTTTTTGTTTCTCTTTGTCAGGCTCTTGTCCTGCTTTGGAAAGAGCCGCCGCAAGTTTATCGGTCTCGCCAAAGAGGTCTCCGATCTTTTTAGCTTGAGCGGGCGTCAGTTTTAGATAAGCAATCACCTCGGGGCGTGCAAAGATTCGAACGCTCTGCGATTGTAATTCGATCTGTCGTAAACGAACCACAGCAGCCTCTCCAAGAAGTCGACCGACTTCGGCGACTGCTTGTGATTCCAAATCCGCAACAACCGCACGCGATTTCGTTGTTGGTAGGTTTCGCGAGGGCCACCAAACTCGATCGATCTTACGCATTGAAGCCTCCCAATCCTGCAACTGGTCTTCGGAAAAACCAAGCTCCTTCTGCACCTCTTCGGTATGAATCAAACTGAGTAAATTTTGCGGAACAGCAACGGAATCCGCCGCCAGCGAACCGTAAGGAGTTGTATCGCCATTCGCGGTGTCAGCATTACTCCCAGTCGTGAGGAAAATGCAGACAATCCAAAGGAACATTCTTCGATTCATCATCACTATCTATGCCTTATGAAGAGTTATGGACGACAAGATATTCGCGACTGCCTAATGTTGAAGCATCGACGAATTTTTCAGATCGTTATAAGTGATTTGACGCTACTCGACCCACATTTCTTACCAAGAAAACACAGTTTTTATAGAGCAACCCCAAAGGCAAGCCGAACAACTCGAGGTACGCATCATCGATTCAGTACCCCTCATCGCGTAGAATCAAATGTCAAGGTAAACCAACAGGTAGATTTTCCTACTTACGTAAGTACCCTAAACAAAAAATGACAAGCGTCTATTATAGCCAAATCGATAGCCCCATTGGATCGTTGTTGGTTACTCTCCAACAGGATCAGCTCACCAATGTTTGCATGGATCAGCAAAGGCGAACAGTCTCGATCCTGCCCGAGTGGATCAACGACGACAAACCATTTCGCTCGCTCGCCCAGCAGTTTCAAGAGTACTTCCTAGGGCACCGACATCAGTTCGATATTCCAATTCGGCTTCAAGGAACTCGTTTTCAAGAGCTCGTATGGAATGAATTGCTGAGCATTCCATACGGGACGACCACGACGTACGGCGAGCTTGCCAAGCGAATCGGCAACCCCAAAGCGGTCCGAGCTGTTGGGATGGCGAATAGTCAAAACCCGATTCCGATTATCGTCCCTTGTCACCGCGTGATCGGATCGAACGGAAAGCTAACCGGATTCAGCGGTGGATTGCATAACAAATCGTTGCTCTTAAGTTTAGAAGAGCAAGCGTGCCGATAAGATCCGTAAGACTCTATCGAACGATGTTGCCCTCCAGAAAAACTCTTGCTTCTAATCCTTCGCTAAATCGCAATCCGTTCAACGACCTTTCATAAGCGTCAACAACTTTGAGGACGACAAAAAGAGCTCGATGTCAAGTAAACCTTTTCAACAGCAAGCGGCTACTTGCCTCGACGAACACATGGTGATTTACTTACTTACTTTTAGCTTTTCGAGTTTTTAACGTAATTTGCGTTGCTTCAATTCTTTGGCTTCATTATAGAGCCATAGAGATAATGCCATCGCCTGTGGGTCTTCTGCTGAAATAGATTCTAATTCACTAGTATTCGTTGCCGGCGATTCGCCTTCGGCGGAAGGTCGAAGATTTAAGAAATTGATCACTCGCAGAACGTCTAAGGGCGTTAAGAAATAATCGCCATCGGTGTCAATGGAATAGAGGACTGGCTGCTCGGGGATTGGAAGGAGTCGTATCCCCTGTGATGCAATTGCGTTGATCACTAAGAGTACATCCAGCGGAACGACAAATCCGTTTCGATCCACATCAAATGGGGAAGATGCGTTATGCCATGGACTCGTTGTCTCATCATCTAGAATATTAATGGAAGCATCGGCGTTAAAGCCCAAACCGGTTCCGGTGACTGTTGCTAATTGAAGACCGTCGATGGTTGCGTTATCTAAGATGATAATTGTAAAAGATGCTGTCAACTCATTGGCTGGTATGGTCACTGAAGCAGGGACGCCGAGTTTCGACGGGTTACTGCTACTTAAGGAGACCGTGAGTGGTTCTCCAATTGGTACGCCAACTCGAGTCACGGTACCGGTAGCGGAACTACCTTTTTCAATCGTCAACTTTGGATTTACTTCGATTGAAAATGGGTTTGCAATTTGTACGTTTACGACTTGAAAATCAAACAGGGTCGATTCTTTTAGATCGGTCTGCAAGAGAGGCCCGCGTGCGACATAAACTGCAAATTTCGCTTCCCCTACGAAGCCTGCATTTGGTTGGACAACGATTGCACCCGTCTCGGAATTAACGGTGATTTGAAGCGGTGAGTTTTGAGGAGGAGCAGCAAGATACCAGCGCCCATCACCTTCTTGATCGGTTGACGCTAGCTGGTAATTTATCGGTGCATTCGTTGTTCCTTTCAGTAAGGGTATATCTGCGAGAAAGGGTGCTCCATTGGATGTGTCGATAGAAACAGTCACCGTAAAAGTTTGGGAGAACTGATTTCCCTCGCTATCACTAGCCGTCACTGTGATGTCGGATGTCGAGCCTGGAGCACCTAAGGAAAAGATGCGCAGCAAACCATTCTCGGTGTCGTTAAAAATTGTCACATTTTGTATCACGACAGGCGCAAGTGGTTTGTCGTTAGCATCGACCGCAATCCGGTTGATACCCGCTCGAGCTCTATCTCCTTCGATCAGTTGGCCGAAAATCGAATGGTTGTAGTCGAGAAATCGGGTTGGTCCGGCCGTGATAAAGAATTGGGAATCATTTGTGTCGTCAAACGATTTTGCATAAGACAGAATACCCGAACGGTTGTGCTGGAGATTCAAGTTAAATTGATCATCAAAGTCTCCAAGAGTAGATCCTCCTGTACCAGTTCCGAGTGGATCTCCACCTTGTATAACAAAGTTCTGCACCGAACGATGAAAAGTCATCGTTCGATTCGATGTTGTATTGTAGAAGCCGGCATTCGCTAATGTCACAAATCGTTCCACGACTCGTGGCGCTTCGGCGTTAAAGAGTTCGAAAACCATGTCACCGTAGCCTTCCACTGTGACTCGAGCGCTTTGGTTGTTTTGAAGGATCTCTGCCGCCACGTTGCCTGGTTGGCTACTCGTGACGGTAAAGGTTAGTGGGTTGCCGTTCGGATCGTACGCGTCGATAGGTATGTGTAGTGGCGACCCCTTTCCCACAACCTGCGACGAGATCGGAAAAAACGATGGGGTGTTTGATCGAGGGATCGGAATGTTGGCGGCTGCAGAAAGCTCGGCCGGTGTGAAGATTGCGGGAACATTGATATTGTCACTAGCCTTCCAAGTTGGGACGGCCGCGATGTTCTCGGCAATCCCAATACTATTTTGAGTACGGTCTCCGGAGAATGCTTCGAAGTAATTTAGGTAGCGAGCACCATCATCGAAGAGCTTGAGTTGGTTTGTGGTCTCAGAAGTCCAATCGGCTCCGTAGATTCGAATCCCCGCGGCGCTGACGGCTTTGGCAAAAGCGACCAAGTCGGGGGCCGCCTCTCCCTCTGCACCGGAAGACGCAAAATCTCCGGCGAGTGCATATCGAGAGTCGAGCGTTTCGAGAGACAATCGTTTTCGGAGGACCCTACGCTTTTGGTTTACGCCGAAGCAAGTCTTTCGAATCCAGCCCATAAATCTTGAAAAATCACGAACCATGATTGAAAAGTTCACATGAAAAAACAGTACTATCGCGAAAGGAATATTTATAAAACCGTCCCTTAGCATAGTCTAGCCTAGTCGCATTGTCCAAGTTCCGATCGATTCTTTCGTAGGCTGGCCTTGCTGTTTCGAACCGATTCATTGGTTTTTTTAATTCAACAGAATTGAGTTGCAGGCACAAATCAGTTGCTGTATTCTACGGCGTCAAATATTAAGTTTCGCATTTTCTTTGAGGATGTTTTATGAAACGTACATTTCGGCATGGTTTCACGCTGGTGGAACTTCTGGTTGTCATTGCAATCATTGGGATTTTGGCAGGCTTGCTGTTGCCGGCGATTCAGCAAGCGCGAGAGGCTGCTCGTCGTATGTCGTGCAGCAGTAACATCCGCCAGTTTGGAATCG
>JANODQ010000085.1:0-3905 GCA_031412775.1 Pirellulaceae bacterium
GCTGTGTGGGGCTTGTTGAATTTCGCAAACAACTTCCGATGGATAGTCGTAGGCGTCTTCATCGCCCATCGCAAATACATCAACCTTGTCGATAGAGTCAAAGGAATTTAGCGAATGAAAAATGTCATGTGTGAATGTTGCGATACCACACTTCCGAGGAACATATGAACCGATCAATGCAACTCGAAGCGGCTTGGGGGTAGATTGTGTCGGCGAGTAAGGCTCGGGCGAATTTTTAAGTCCCAATCGTCGTTGGATTACCTTTGGTTCATATTCCGCTTTCGATGGTACGCTTAATGTGAAGGAGTTTATTGCTATGGGCTTAGTAATCATGTTCGATCCTCACTTATCTGAGAGACAGCTCCACTGCAGCATAAAGGAAATACCCGCTGCAAGAGGGTGATTCTGATAATTAACAGAAGTTAATTAGAATGAGAGCAACAAACGTACCATTATTCCGCTAGCTGACGGCTCTCATTAGTACCTCCGTCGAAATTGTCGCAACGCCGATACACGTATCGGCGGCTCCATAAAATACGTGCCAAACATTTTCATCGGTGGCATGCGCATGAATCATCGCGGTCGGAAACACTACATCAGGTACAAAACCCTCCAACTCCCATTTTTCGCTTGGAACTAGGAGCGGTTGAATCGATTTCTTGAGCAATTGGAGTTTTCCATCCACAATATTCATTGTGATGAGCCCGCCGACATACCTTCCCACCAACGAAGGTCGCTGAGCCTTCTCGCTGGCGTGATAAAAAGCTAAGTAGCAGTCTTGGAACCACACGGGTGGGGCGCCCGCTCCTATTCGATCACCTTCGAAGTCATGTGATCCTGATAAAAAAACGTCGTGATCGCCCCACGCAAATCCATCTACCGAGGATGCAGCCCAAATTTCCGGCTGGCAAAACTTAGTAGCACTAACTGGGCGGTGCAACGCGAAAAGCTTTCCATCAAATCGAGCTGGAAACAGCACGACATCTTTATTTTCACAAACGAAAATTACACCATGTCGCTGGAACTTACAAAAGTCGGTTGTTGTCATCAGTGATGTAGAAGCCCCGTGGGATGAAACACTTGTGTAAGTGATGTAACATCGCCCGTCGACCCATGTACATCGGGCATCCTCGATCCCATATGTCTCGTACAGACCTTCTGGGAGGATGATTTCTCCTAACTGCAAGTGCCAGTTTTCGGGTGGCTCGCAATAATTTTCGATCCAGATCAACTGAAGATAGGAGACCGAAGAAAGCGTCACCTTTCCATCAGACAACCTTCGCATGACGCGACTATCATCGCAGTCAAACAGATCGCGTGGTAACCATTGTGTCTCTAATTTACCATCGACGAATTTCAGCTCAGCAAAATACCCATCGCGTTGCTCGACTACTTTTACTGCGACACGAACAATCAGTACAAGCCTGCCGTCGACGACAGTTGCGCCCGGATTGAAAACTCCTATGACCTGAAGATCAGGATGAAACGCCGGCACGTCGGCTGGCGTAATCAATAAATGCTTTTTAATGTCTTGGATTTTTCGCTCATTCCTTATGCGGACGATATTTGCGTGTATCACCACTTCACCCTATTACCTATAGGTAGTCCCTCTAGATATTTTCTATACAACTCGACGTTCACGCCACCGTTATCAACGTTGACATCAAAATTAGAACCATTACTGAGGAGCGAAGATTGACGCTTTATTTTTAGCGTTGATGGACCCCATTAATAAATTTCTCGTAAGGAAAGTTCGGTAAGCTGGCTTCACCGAAGCCTACTGCCCATTTTATTTATTCCTTGTCGACGTCTAGCAAAAGAACTGATTTACTTGAATTTGCAAGCTTTTCCGTTTTGATTGCATCCACTGGTACGGCGAATGATTCATCGCGTAATCCTAAAGCCGCCGAACAACATTGTTAAGTTTTCGACTTGACCTGAATCTGTGTCGATCAAAAGCTCACTACTCATGCCGAAATTTTCATTTGCTCGATTAATCAGCTTCATAACAATCCGTTTACTCGCCCGGACCATACTGGCACCCGTTGCGGAGTCAACATGAGAGATTGTCCTCTTGATCGTTTTGCCTCTCACTGCCGGTTCGATACCGAAGCAAGCTATAGCGGCGAGCTCAGAACTGTGGAAGACAAGGCTTTTGAGCATCGTCGTTACACTCTTTTAAAGCTGATTGAATAGTGAGCGACGCCGTTCGCCGCTCGCTCTGAATAGCTTAAATTATACTGAGCGATTTTCTTGGGCACGCCTGTACGCATCCTTGGCCGCCTCACGAGCTTCCTTCCAAGCAAGGCTTGGGGATCCATCCATCGCACGCCGACTTCTCGTTTCATATCGTTGTCGTGCATTTAATTCGATCTCTTCCCAAGATTCGCCGCCTCCGACGGATTCCCAACCAACTTGATACGCAGGTTCGAAGTCCTCGTATGCAAATTTATTACTAAAGTAAGGTCGCGAGCTATATGCCTCCCTCCAATAAGCGGACTCACTTGTTGGATTAATCGATTCGCTCGCAGCTTTCCCTCCCAGACCTCCAGCGACACCACCAATTACAGCACCTACAACCGCACCAATTGGCCCAGCGACTGTGCCCGCTAAGGCACCTGCAGCGGCTCCGCCGATGGCGGTTCCCACTCCCGTACCCAATACATGTGCGCCTGGTTCGCCGCTAATAGGGTCTTCATTACGACTTCCCTGAATAGAACTCTTTTTACTAAAGGAATCGCGAAGCTCACGAACTTTTCTATACGCCTCTTCAATCGATACATCCTGAGCCGACAGGATAACACGGATAGACTTGGGCCAATGCAGCTTCAAAACGCGTTGAAACTGCGCCTTGAGGTAACCTTCGCCGCGCTCTGCTTCTGCGAGAACCGCAAAGGTGTCCTGCCCACTAAGAGCGCTTCGAAGGTCCAGCCAACTACGATGCACAGTACCCGCCATGGTGCCCGACGTAGTTCCGTCATCGCCGTGATCGCGGACAAGATCTTGAAGCACCGTAGCCATCCTCGCCCGCTCGCCGACAAAAGACCTAAAGAGCAATGCTACCTCATCATGCTTGACGCTGGAGGCAGCTTCCTTAAAACCCCGCTCTGAGTCGATTAATAGCCGAGTTAAAGCTTGCAGCTCACCAAACGAAGATGATTCCATGCTTAAAACGGATGTATTCTTATTATCGACTGATTCCATGATCTTCACCCTATTTTCAAAAAATGAATTTATGTTTTTAAATTTCTTAATTCTCGTACGATCTAATTTTTTAATTACACAAATGATGCCTTGGTCACTACTTCACTCTCGTACTCGTAGGAGGAAGTGGGGCCTATTACCGAAATCCACAAACGCGTCCATGCTGCGCTCCCCCTCGGGCAGCTGACGCTGCTCCGATCCAGGTTGTGTTGTTTGACCAGTGGCGTCTAGCGCCCAATACCGATGTCGGCTTTGACATCTGGAGTAAGAACATTACGGTTTTCCAACACGTTTCCGTTAACTCGCGCATCAATTGCGGAGGAAGACGGAGACGAGTATCCCGGCGCTTGGTTGTTTTGTCCGAGAGGTTGATTCAATGGAATCGCTCCGATTTGAGAAGGATCCATTGGAGCATATCCAGACTGGGATGAGCCGTTGTGCTCGGAGCCATAACCGGACGACGCACATCCACAACCGGAGTTGCTTGCGTAAGCTTGCGTGGCGACATAGTCGTAGCCAACTTGTGGGGTTTGCACAACGGTCATGCTTCGAGCATGGCGAGTCTTTCGGTGTCGATGGCACGCTTCGCTAAGCGAGCTTTGGCTTACGACAACAGCGACCGCGATTGCAACGATTCCAACCAATTTTCGATTCATCATTTTCCCTTTTCTATGAAGCACATTTCCGCATTCCTATTTTGT
>JANODQ010000086.1:0-4222 GCA_031412775.1 Pirellulaceae bacterium
GATGTCTTTCACTGATTTTCTGGCATCTGCAATGAGTGCAGCGGGCTGGCCGTGTTCTTGACTGACCGCTGCAACAACTGCGGCGACCGTCTCGCGTCGCCCTTCGGCATTGTCTGCGGGGAGTGCTCGGTTAGGGAAATAGCGACTCCACAATTGCCGAGCGACGACGTACATCTCATTCTGGACGCGAACGAACTCGACTAACGCATCGCGAAGTACTTGATCTGCTGTGAGTTGAACGTCTAGTACCAGCTGTAGTTTTTGATCAAACTGCTCTTTCCCAATCCGCCATTCTCCGTTTGCTTTTGGTAAAACTTCTTTCTCCAAAAAGATCTGATAGCCCTCCAGGGCCTCGATTGCTTGAGGTGTTGCTTGGCGAATCGATTTGCGAAGCGAATCAATACCTATTAACTCGTGGATTCCGTTTTCATAAAAATCAATTGCACCTTTATTTTGAGCGATTGCGGTTTCAAGAATGGATCGCGGTGGGTTATTAATTGTTGCTTTAGCTGTTTCAATGATACGAGGTATCTGCTGAATCCTCGCAATCGCGTTTGCAACGTTCTGCTCAACTGGCAAAGTGGATTGAGCGAGCAAAAGATACACGCTGTCGTTGATGTAGTTCCCATACACGCGAGGATCTTCGGCGAAAGGATCCGCGTTCTCGTTAAGCCATATATTGCGTTTTAGCTCATCACGCCAAATCTCAAAGTCAATCTGTCCGATTCTATCGAGCGAATCAAATTGGATATTTTGCTCGAGTTTCTGCAGATGTTTACGATAATGATCAAGCCATTTTTGACGTGCTTCGAGCGACACGTCATCCAACTTGCTATCGAATCGATGATCTCCAAGTAGTGTTGCGTCGAGCGGTCGAAGCGCAAAACACTCATCAAGATAAGTTTGAAACGACGTTGCAAGCTTTTCTTTTTCGCCTTGTCCTAGACAAATGTCTGTCAAGAATACATTTGCGAGTAAAGATACGAACACGACGCAACTAAAGCTGAGCTTAAGCATAATAACCTTTGAAAAGTTGACCGAATCGCTTGATCGATCGTCGAGTTACTTTACCAACTTGGGTTTTGATTCAATTCCATCGTGAATGATTTTAAGTATTCGCGTTCTTTCATCACCTGTCAGGATCATGCGAGGCGCACGAACCCATTCAGCGCCTAGTTTGCACTCTTGTACCATGAGTTTGATGTATTGAATAAATTTTGGATGTACATCTAGATGAAGTAACGGAGTAAACCAACGATACAAGTTGCGTGCTTCTTCCCATCTGCCTTGTCGCGTCAGTTCCCAAAGGTGCTGGTTCTCGGCTGGAAAGGCAATGCCACTACCAGCTACCCAGCCATCGATCCCAAGAATAGACGCTTCAAGCATTAGGTTATCGACCCCTGTGAAGAGTGCATATCGATCACCGACGGTATTTCGCAAGTCGGTAATGCGTCGCGTGTCGCCAGAGCTTTCTTTAATAGCAACCAGGTTTTTAAGGTCGGCTAGTTTTTCAAACATCGCAGGAGTGATGTCGTTAGCATAACTGAGTGGGTTGTTATAAACCATGATCGGCAAATCCGTTGACTTGGCAACCGTTCGAAAGTGTAAGAGTGTTTCTTCTGGATCGGCGCGATATAGCATGGCCGGGAGCAACATGGCTCCGTCAGCTCCTAGCTTTTCTATATCATGCATGAATCGAACCGCTTCAGATGTGCTGGTTTCGGCAACACCGCTCAGCACAGGAATTCGACCGTTGACTACTTGGACCACGGCTTCGACGACAAGCCGCTTTTCTTCCGACGTCATCGGTTGGTTTTCACCCAGAGAACCGAGGCAAATCAATCCAGTAATACCCGACTGAACCAAGATTTCGGCGTGAGCAGCGGTCGATGCAATGTCGATGGAACCATCTTTGTACATCTGAGTCGTAATCGCAGGAAAAACACCTTGCCACTTTGCGTTCGCATTCACTGTCATTAATTAAGCCTTCTTCGTTCGTTTCGCATTTCGTTCAACGCTGTTTACATTCGATAAACGATTATGTTTACAATATGTTTTCCTACCAGCCCACCCAGTTAGACACCAACGCAATTGTAATCGTTATTCTTCAGCGGCATTTCTCGCAGTATTTAGACGATTTTGTGATGAATCGCAAAACGGTTTCTCATTCATCGCAAGATTCATTCGGTTCACTGAGGATTTGCAATGTTTGGAAATTGTTTTCTGAGTTGTTCCTGGGCCTCTTGGAGAATGGAAGCAGCCGACGATTCGTTAATAAGGTTTCTAGTCTCAGCAGGTTCGTCGGCTTCTGAATAAAGCTCTTGAGCAACAGTCTTACCAGATTTCCAATCACGCCATTCGGTGTAACGACCCTTAGCAGTGCGTACACTGAGGCCCATCGAATCGGGTTGTTTGGATGGAGTGCGATCGTAGTAAGCTGGCCGTGGATGCTGGGTGAATGCAGCTTGCTTTACTGATACGGCTGCATCTCGAAGAACCGGTACAAGACTGGTGCCCTCGAGCCCAACCGATGTCGGAAGTCCACAGAGTTCGACGAGTGTTGGGAACAAATCGACCAACTCTGCAAGCGATGATGTTCGCTCGCCATCACGTGTGATTCCTGGCGCGTGGACAAGCATCGGGACGTGAGCATCGAGCTCGAAGTTCGATGTTTTTCCCCACAGTGTATGCTCGCCAATGTGGTAACCGTGATCGCTTATAAAAGTCACGATGGTTTTGTGAGCGACCCCACTGCTTTCCAACGCATCTAATACTTTTCCAACCTGCGCATCCATGTAGCTGATGTTTGCGAAGTATCCATGACGCATTTCAGCGGCTTGTTCGGCAGTTGGGACTTTCTGCCGAGCAACCGGCCCGAGTACCTCTGTGCTTTGGTGAAAGGCAATTTCTGGAGTTCCAGCGGGTCTGCGGGAATCCAGTTGCGGTATTTGTTCGCGATCGTACATGTCCCAATAACGTTTGGGAGCGTTGAACTGTGCGTGAGGCTTCCAGAATCCAACGGCAAGAAAGAAAGGGCGGTCCCTAACCTCGTTAAGAACACGAACCGCCTCGGCAGCGACTCGACCATCATAATAGGCTTCATCGGGAACATCGCGACATTCGCAAATACCGACAGCTTCATAACCAAACCCGGATGTTGTCTTTGCAAAATTGGGTGGCATTTCGCCACTTACCTTCGCTACGTCATCTCCGTGGTTAGCAAAGTGGAGAAATTCTGGCGCGCTCCAAGATGTGGGATCCCCTTCAACTTTTGTATGCCAGTTGTGAAAGATCTTACCTGCGCATCGTGTTTCGTAGCCATGCTGCTTAAACCAAAGCGGGATCGTCATCACGTTCGGGTTTGGTTCTCGGAAGTGGATACCGTTGTTCCATATTTTGAGACTGTCTGGACGTCGACCGGTTAGTAGCGAAGACCGCGAAGGGTTGCATACTGCTTGCTGGCAATAAGCACGATCAAATTGCACGCTGCGTTTTGCGAGACGGTCAAGATTGGGAGTCTTCGCAGCCGAACCATAACTAGCCAACTCCGTTCGCAGGTCATCTGCCATGATAAACAGAACATTTGGCTTTTCACTTTCGTTAGCAAACGAGGGCTCACCAAAAATCGCACCGAACGTGATCGCAAGAATAAATAATCTCATATTGGATCTTCAACTACTGAAATAAGGAATCGCTTTAAAATAACGAGTTAACGTGCGGTAAGTCCGAATACATAGGACCGAAGTCGTAAGGTTTCGAGCAACTATCGCTAGGCAGAAATAAGCACGAAGCTTCAACGATTAGGTGTCAGCTTACTTCGTTAAAACCTGAAAAGATACTACGGACACTCGTTTCTCAAGGCGTTGTCGGAGCACGACCGAAGATTTCTTTGATGGCCGTACAAAGAATGCACGAGGATTGGTCAAACGGTTCCGGGGTAGCTACACGGATTCAGTAGTTTACAATAAGATTTTTGCTGATCCGACTTTTGAAACTAAAGCCATTTATGCCAACTATGACCGTCCCCCAAGCACTCGACTTCATCTCGCAAGCGGCCAAAGACAATCATTTAAGTCCCGGTGCGGTTGAGAATGTAACACGTTGGTTGAAAGAAGATCGATACTCGGACTATCTTTCAAAGGTTCTCGAACATATCGAAGCCAAGAAGTGGAAAGAATTGGATGATGCTTTCTGGACCGTGATACCTTTCGGGACAGGTGGT
>JANODQ010000087.1:0-10134 GCA_031412775.1 Pirellulaceae bacterium
CGAGTAGAACTTCAACGCTCGACCACCGGTCGTTGTTTCTGGACTACCAAACATAACGCCGATCTTTTCACGAATCTGGTTAATGAAAATCACACAAGTCTTGCTCTTAGCAATAGCACCGGTGAGCTTTCGCATCGCTTGGCTCATCAGTCGAGCTTGCAGGCCGACGTGGCTATCACCCATTTCGCCGTCGAGTTCTTTCTTTGGAACCAGTGCTGCGACCGAGTCGATGATGATCACGTCGACTGCATTACTCTTGACGAGCATTTCGGTGATTTGCATCGCCTCTTCTCCGTTGCTTGGCTGCGAGACCAGCAGCGTATCAAGTTCCACGCCCAGCTTTCGTCCCCAGGTCGGATCGAATGCATGCTCGGCATCAATAATCGCCGCGATACCACCATTTTTTTGAGCTTCAGCAGCAATGTGAAGCGCGAGCGTTGTCTTGCCGCTGGATTCAGGGCCAAAGATTTCGATGATTCGACCACGCGGGACGCCATTCCCGCCAAGTGCAATGTCCAGGGAGAGGGAGCCAGTTTTGATCCCTTCGATTTTTAACTGAGCCTCGCCCCCAAGTGGCATGATGGAGCCTTCGCCGAATTGCTTCTCAATTTGTTGAAGCGTCGTTCTTAGGCCTGGCTCACGCTTGTAGACAGCTTCGAGTCCGCTTGGACCTTGTTCGCCTTTTTCAGTTTTCTTTTTTGCAGTTGATTTGTTCGCAGCAGCCATTCGGAAATTCCCTTTTTCAAAAAATTGTTTTACTCAAAACCCGTTCGTGCCCAGCCGGCAAAACACATCCACGCCCATATCGACGTCTACTGACTTAATGTACCGTCGATGTTCACGTGTGACTATACGCCTGGATAGTAACACAGTTGACGGCAGGCTTCAACTACAGGAAGCCATTCAGAGGAGTGTTTTTTTCGCTCGACATAATTACTTTCGCACCGTGTTGTGACACGTCTGGTCACAGCACGAAGAAATTTTTGGAGTACGCTTTGTGGAGTAAACTGTGGAGTAAACTAAGGCCTCCTGCTTTCAGCCCAGGAAAACCAAAGAATTGGCTGTGCCTAGAGATTTTCGCAAGCAGTCCGATTCGTATGAATATTATCGATTGGTTTCTACATTTAGATAATCACTTGCAGGATCTGGCATCGGCGATGGGGCCCTGGTTGTACGTCGTATTAATTGCGGTGATTTTTTGCGAAACGGGGCTTGTTGTTACGCCGTTTCTCCCAGGTGACTCGCTGCTGTTCGCCGTTGGAGCACTTGCAGCGAGCCCCGATAGCGTCCTTTCGCTTCCCTGGTTAATTCCGTTATTGATTATCGCGGCGGTCGCGGGTGACGCGGTCAATTACGCGATTGGTAGGTATGTCGGCCCAAGGATCTTCTCGCGGGAGACTTCGTGGCTGCTCAATCGAAAACATCTCGATCGAGCTCAAGAGTTTTATGATCGGTTTGGTGCGAAGACGATCGTTCTTGCTCGCTTCGTACCGATAGTACGCACATTCGCTCCGTTTGTTGCAGGTATCGGCAAGATGGAATATTACCGATTCTGGTTTTACAACTGTATCGGTGCGGTCGTTTGGGTTGCCGGCTTTCTTATTCTCGGATACGTCTTCGGTGGGTTCGAGATTGTGAAAAAAAACCATTCGTTGGTCGTTCTGGGCATCATCGGTGTCAGCGTGCTTCCCATGATCTATGAATTCTGGAAAAGTCGCCAAGAGAACGCGACAGCTCGAACGCATCCAAATGTCGATGAGTAGGTTCGACGAATAAGTGAGTTGCCCAAAAGTGAAACGGAATTCAACCGGCATATGCTGAACATTGCATGGTAAGCAACCCGGGATTTCGGCGTCCTCTTACTCGTCGCACATATCGATTTTACTGGTAACGGACGCTACTCGGTCGGTTCGCAGTCGAATCGAGTACGAACGATAGGAAAAGCGAAGCAGGTTGCTGTCCGACGCTTCTGGTTTGCAAAAGTGCATGCCATCAATTGCTAGTTATGGGGTGTTGTAAGGCAAACTGTTGGAGCATCAACACCCCTGGAGCCGAGCTGACGAAAAAGAAGCAGATAACTTTTCCCGCCGCCTCGGCGATCGCAAGTCCGGTCGCTGGGCGATTTAGCCAGAGAAACCAGATTAAGCCAGGGAAACCAAGCGAGTGGCCAGTTTTTCAGGCGCCAGAGGATTTTTACTCGCAGCAAGTCAAAAAATCGGCGTCTGGATGGTCTAGACCAAGCTGCGTTGAGACGTTAAGCTGTCACGCCCGCGAAAGTTGATTGATTTTGTTCCCACAAATCGCGGCTTTCCGTTACCGAAACTGGTCGCCTAGCTCGTATAAGCGGGGCCAATCAGCCTGTCCAATCCCCATTAAAATGATTTGTTCTGAATTCAGGAGTGTTGCATGGTAAGGTTATTGGTCCGAGACCGAGAAACCATTCAAGAAGCCGTTCGAAGATTTCGAAAGCTGGTAGAACGTAGCGGTTTGAAGAAAGAAATGCGTCGCAGGGAATTCTACGAGAAGCCAAGCGAGATTAACCGAAGAAGCAAACAACGAGCCGAACGCCGCAACCGCCGCAACCGACTCCTAGGCATTCAAGGCTAGTCAACCTCCGTCGCACTTGTTTTTCGACTAGGCCGGATAACTCATTCGCCGGGCGAGTAGCTCAATTGGTTAGAGCGCCACTCTTACACAGTGGATGTTGGGGGTTCGAGTCCCTCCTCGCCTATTCCTAATGATATGCCAAAGGCAGTCATAAGCCGACAAATGTCGTCAAACCCCTGGGAACCTAGGGGTTTTTTCGTTTCTGGATCTGCTCCGACTGAGACAGCAAGGGAATCTTTGAGACCCTCCGAGATAGGCTTTTGGGCTAACTTTTCTGAGATCCCGGGCGAGAGGGTTGTGATTGCGAGATCGAGATTGCTATCACTTACCGTCCAATAGTGCTCCTTGGCGATCTGTTCGGTATGTCCACAGATCTCCGCTGCTACGTGACTGGGAAGGGATCGAGCGAAGTCTGTCGCTCGCGAGGCCCTGAGATTCTGCCAGAGCTTAGGTCATTGCTTTACGCCGGCCCTCACAATGATCTTTTCCAAGGTTGTTCGGAGATTCGTAGCGGCTTGAATGTCAGGAAAGACCAACTCCGCCCCGTCTTCTGCTTCAGCCCATAGTTTCAGAAGCTCCGTCTCGATTGCCGGGAGCAAAGGGAGGATCCTTACCGCTCTTTTTGTGTGGGGCTCCGTCTTGCTCGAAGCGACTAGCGGATCCAATCCGTTTGGTAGCAAGACCGTATCCACCAATGGCATCTACAGCGTTGATGCAAATGACCAAGATTTGCGTATTCGCGATTGCCGAATCGATTGCAATATCGTCGTTCTTAATGCAAACAAAGTCCACTTGGGAAATTCGATATCATGGGAGCCCGATGGCCGAAATTTTCCTGCATTCATTGCCAACGCTCCTGTCGAGGATTGAACGTTAAGTAATTTCCCCAAGCGAAGCGAATATCGGTCTGAATCTGCATCCGACAGCATGACCCTATCGCGGTAGCCCCAATACAAGGTAAGCGATTCTTATCCGAGCACCATCATCGGGCCCATTGTTTCCACGGGCGACATTTTGCTCAACGAAGAAGCGGCCGTGGCCGGACCGGTGATGACACGTCGAAAGGTTCCTGTTGAGTCAAAGCAGTAAGGCATTAACGTTCCTTCCGATCTCATACTCAATCCGCTGCCAGGCTTCTTTCGCGATCCGCCTAAAATGCGATTGATACCAAGATCGCTTTAATATTCTTTAGCAATTACAAGTTCACGCAAATAGTTACGCTTGTGTTTAGACAATGATGTAATCGTGGATTCGCTACCGCACCTCTAAAACGAAGAGTTATCCCAATCACTTAGACTGACGATCCACTTGTCTCCCGCGTGGTGAATCTACATCGCGTGATACAAATTAAAATAATCACTTTCTGATAACTAATTGATAGTCTCCGCTTACGCTAATTGTGATTGAACCTGGAATGAAGCCTGGATCGACGAAGCCTGCGGTAAGTTCTACGCCGTCTTTCGTAAGAACAAATTGGCCGACTTCTTTCGAGTCGATGGTTGCGGTTTTTTTCCAGCCCTGAGCCTCTTGGCTTTTCATCCAATCTTGTAGCGAAGCCTTTGCTGCTCCTGACTTGGTTGTAAGCTCGACTGATGTCTTATTGGTTTCTGAAACTGTCGATTGAGCTGGCGCAGTAATCACGATCTGAGGCGGGTTCTTCTTACGCTCCATATCCGCTTCACGCTTTTTATTCAGTTCGGCAATTTGAGCATTGGCTTTCTTCTCGTCATCAGCAAATTGTTTCGCGGTTTGATACTTCACGTCGGCTCGTGTTTTCCCTTCGACTTCGCGGAACTTGATTTCAATCATTTCTTTTTTGGCGTTTCGAAAAATGAGATAGTCTTCGTAGTCAATACGCACGGTGTTCTCTGTTGTCGGCTTCCACTGCGTTTCACCAAGTGCTGTCTTGAAGTATGCGATGACTTCCTCTTTCGATTGTTCGCAATCAACCAGCATGCGGCCTGTAGAGTCATCGTATTGCAACGTGACAAATTTCGAAGGAGCAGGTAGGTCCACCGAAAGTTGTTCGCTGGAGAGCTGGATAGATGTCTTGTTTTCAAGTCCAGGTGATTCACTAATCATGACCTGCAAACGGACCGCGTTCTTCTTTACAAAAAACGAACTCGTCGTGTCACCGAACGGTTCCCATCCTTGCTTGGCCAACAGACTCTGAATCTCGGATTTGGTTTTATCCACACTCAGTGGAGCGACATAGGCTGCCACTGCGGGCATCGCATAAAGTGGCTTCACACCCGATGGCATGGGTAGCTTCGCAAGGTCTACGTTCCCTAGGTTTTGAAGATTGACTTGTGCTGTCGAAGGTTTACTTCCGGGAAACACCGTGAACGTGAAAGTAAAGCCTCGGCCTTGATAAGTCGCACTTGCATAGGCTTCGGTAATCGATGCTCCAGCCCCCTCCGTAAATCCCTTCTTTAAAAGTGCAGACTGAATCTTCTTTGCCACATCGATAACGTTCCCCTTGGCTGGATAACTTTGGGAAGCGATCGCCAACCTGCTCGGCGAACCTTCAGGATCGACATCTAAATCGATCATCGGGAATGTCGAAAGATCCAAGACCGAGGCTGCTTGGGCCGCTGTAGCCGGTTCAGAGAATTGCTTGGAAGCATCCTGACTTTGTACGACGCCGCAAGCCAAAAGGAAAACAGTAAATACGGATGTGTACATTCGAATCATTTGTAAGAGCCTCAACGTATGAAAATGCGGAGCAACGATGATGGTATCAAATTTATATCGAAGCAGTTTACTTCGGAAATACAAAACCAAAAATCTCGAATCAATTTTTGATGCTAAACAGCATTTATTGGGAGGAAACGATGCGGCGTTGCCGGGAAGAACCTTCCATTCTTTGCGATCATCCGAGTGATCGCAGGGACGCTCTCAATGCGATCGAGCACGTAGTCGGCTCCCAATTCTAGCAAGCTCGCTTTGAGAAACGCATTACACCTAAAACAAGCCACAATCAAAAATACCTTCGATTGCCTTCGAGTCCTTCCGGTATCGATTCCGTGAGCTAAAACCTGCGGCAAGACAGATTCGGCCAAAGATTTCAATGTGATCAAATTTTGAAGCATTTGCAGCTCAGGATTGTGATCAATGCCGACTAAAATGCAGGTGGATCGGTCGAGTCGTTGCACCGATCCGTTTGCCTCCAAGGGGCGATCGATTGGCCAGTTTAGCTCCTCCCATTCGATTCGGCTTTCCTTTACAAGTTGACTTTTCCCTTGTCTTATCCATATCGCGGCCACATTCGCAGGAACGTTCCAGTACAACCACCGTTGCTTCTGGGTGATCGGAACATCAGAAATTGCGGCTAGTGGAGGTTGCGGATTCATTGGATACTAAACGGTTTTTAATTCTCGGAAAAAACTCATGAGACGAAACACTGCAATCAATACTCTAGAGAGACGATTTAAAGTTGGATGCTGACTTACGAAAGTATAAACCAAGCATACAGGCCGGATAGGTTTCGCTTGAAGAGATTGTTGCAACGAGTGCAGCGACTTCCAGAGGGATCGGCGCGACGTGAGTCGGATATCGAGCGACTGGAAGATGCGCTCAAGCAGTCGATCGAGCGACGCACGCAACGTGAAGCAATCAAACTCAATTTGGATTTTGATCCCGAGTTGCCAATTACCGCTCATCGGGAATCGCTCATTGATCAGATTCGTTCGAATCAAGTGCTCGTCGTCTGTGGCGAAACAGGTTCTGGAAAAAGTACGCAATTGCCCAAGCTCTGTTTGGAGGCGGGCTACGGTCGTCAAGGAATGATCGGACACACACAGCCGCGACGTTTGGCGGCTCGATCTATTGCCATGCGACTACGAGAGGAGATTGCGATCGAATCGGTAGGATTTAAAATTCGATTTACCGATGCAACGCAACCAGCGACTTTGGTGAAGCTGATGACCGATGGTGTGTTGCTCTCTGAGTTATCCCGAGATCGATTTCTTGATGCCTATGATTGCATCTTGATCGATGAAGCACATGAGCGATCGCTCAACATTGATTTGCTGCTGGCTTATCTTCATCAGCTTCTGCCCAAGCGTCCCGACCTTCGATTAATTATCACCAGCGCGACGATCGACGCAGAAAAATTTTCGAATCACTTTAGCTTCGACCAAGGACCAGCTCCGATTGTCATGGTGTCAGGTCGGACCTATCCCGTTGATGTTCGATACATGGGTGCCACATCGATGCACGACAGTGAGCAATCTGGGGCGGACGATTACTATCGAGATTCGGCATACAACATTCTGGATCGTTTCACTGGTGCCGTCGATCAACTACTCAGCGAAATGCGCGGCGACATCTTGGCGTTTTTTCCAAGCGAACGCGATATTCGAGACGCACATAAACACCTGCGAGGCCACCTCACGAATTCAAACCGACAGCAACCGATCGAGATCATTCCGCTTTATTCTCGATTGACCGAAGCAGAACAACAACGTGTTTTTCAGCCTCACCGCGATCGCCGCATTGTGCTCGCGACGAATGTTGCCGAATCCTCACTAACAGTTCCGGGCATTTATTCGGTGATCGATACGGGAACGGCTCGGATCAGTCGATATGCAGCTCGAAGTAAAGTACAACGCCTGCCAATCGAACCAATCTCACAAGCATCCGCGAATCAACGCGCAGGTCGCTGTGGTCGATTGGCTCCTGGGATTTGTATACGGCTATATGACGAAGGCGATTTCCAGGCTCGGCCACCTTTCACGACTCCTGAAATTCGTCGAACAGATCTCGCGTCGGCGATTCTTCAAACGGAATTGCTTGGGATTGGTCCCTTAGAGCAAATGCCGTTACTGGACCCCCCGCGACCAGAGATGATCCGTGATGGGCTGGCAACTCTTCATGAGATTGGTGCTATCGATGACGAAAGTCACGTCACCGAAATTGGTCGACGTATTGGACGTTGGCCGGTCAGCCCGCGGGTTGGTCGAATGCTGCTGGCAGCCGACGCTAACGGTTGCTTGGCGGACGTTCTGATCATTGCATCTGCTCTCGAATGCCAAGACCCTCGTCAAAGGCCTCCTGAAAAAGCGGGCGATGCAGATGCGGCTCATGAAAAGTTTAATGACCCTCGAAGTGACTTTGTGTCCTACCTGCGTATGTGGGATTTCTACCATCGCTTGAAAGAGGAGCTAGGGCGTGGCCGATTGGAGAAAGCACTCAAGGAGAACTATCTATCGATTCTTCGACTGCGCGAGTGGGCTGACGTACACCGCCAATTGGTTGTGCTAACTCAAGAAGTCGGACTTCGGAGTCATGGTCGCAAGTTGATTCCGATGGAAATTGTTCCTGAACCGCGAAATCAAAACTCGCGTGATCGACAACCCATGGAAGAAACAACCAAGGATCGAGTCGAACCTCGTACCGAAAATCACGAAAGCGGATTTGATGAAGTCCATTTGAGTCTCCTGACCGGGTTGCTGTCAGGCATCGCGAACTTAGATGATCAAAAACGTTACAAAGCGGCTGGAAATATGGAGCTCACCATTTGGCCCGGTTCTGGACTGAAGCGAACGCGAGCTCCTTGGATTATGGCGGCTGAGATTGTCGAAACGACCGCGCGATATGCGAGAACGTGCGCCCAGATCGATGTCGACTGGATCGAATCGATTGCGAACCACATACTCAAACGCCACTATGAATCGCCCTTCTTTTCGCGTAAGAATGGGGCTGCGATGATCTATGAACGAGCGACACTCTTTGGGCTTCCGGTGGTTGCACGACGCCCACGAACACTCGCTCCCATCGACGCCGAGCAAGCCCGTCGCCTGTTGATTGATGTTGGATTAGCAGAACAACAGTTGGTGACTCGAGCTGATTTTGTCCAGCACAACAACAAGCTTCTAGAAGAAGTTCAAGAGTGGGCTGCGAAGACACGGCGACGTGATCTTGTGGTCGATTCGTTTTTTCTTCAGCAGTTCTACGAAAATGTTATCCCTTCCGAAGTTGTTGATCGCGTCACTTTGGAGAAATGGGAAAAGTCTTTCTACAAATCACCCGTTGCAAAACAACCGATCACAAAACAACCAACTGCGAAAGCACTCGATCGCGATCAAAACGTTGCACCGAAGTCGCTTGACAAGCCGCCAATGTATTTGACTTGGGAAAAAATCGTTGATTCGCTTGACCGTCAATCAGCAGCAGAGCAATTCCCAAGTTCATTTCAGATCGGCCCAACCGTATTGCCTGTGACTTATCGTTTCGAGCCAGGAGGCGATGCAGATGGAATCACCATCCAAGTTCCATCCACCGCATTAACTCAGATTTCTGAAGACCGACTCGGCTGGATCGTACCGGGTATGCTCAAAGAACGTGTCCTTGGTCTCATTAAATCGCTACCGAAAAGCCAGCGTCGCAACCTGGTACCCGCGCCCGATGTCGCAGCCAAAGCGGTTGAACTCCTTCGACCGTTAGAGGCGACCGGCGCACCATTTTGGAACTCGTTGTGCAGTGTCCTTTCAAAGCTTGCAGGGACTCCGATTCGTAAAACTGATTTCGATCCTAGTCGCATTGATCCGCATTTGGCAGTGCGAATCGAGGTACTCGATGCAGATGGAAAAGTGAAAGAATCGACACGGAGCATTGAGAAACTGCTGCCCGATCGACCTGCTATCTCCAACGTAGCATTGGTCGTTACGCCGACTCAGCGCGGGCAAGCATGGCATCGTGAAAAGATGACGACGTTTGATATTGAGCTGTTGCCAGAGTCGATCGTTGTCGAACATAGTGGGCTTCGTATCGAGCGTTACCCGGCGATCGTCGATAAAGGTGGCTTTGCTGCGACGACGATGTTTGATGAAAAACATGTCGCACAACACGCTATGCAAGCTGGCTTAGTGCGACTCTTTGCTCTCGTCGATAATCGAGAACTCAAAAGTCAGGTTGCATACCTACCTAATTTGAAAGACGGTCAGATTTGGATGGCCGATCGAATGTCGAGCGAGCTTTTGAAAAACGCTTTGCAGGATTTGATTGCGAGAGTTGCTTTCTTGGAGCCGTTTCAGTCCATTCGAAGCAAGGATGATTTTGAATTGGCTCGCATCGATCGAGTGCGCAAGATTTCGATGGCTTCCATTGAGGTCGCTAAATGGTTTACGAAATTTGTGCAGCAATACCAAGCGGTCCGGCTCGCCAAACAATCGGCACCTGCTACGTGGCGGTCCGTGACGCAATCGATCGATCAGCAAATGGAATCGATGTTGTCACCTGGGTTTATGATCCACACGCCATGGGAGTGGCTCAAGGAGTTTCCACGCTACTTGCAGGGAATTGTTGCACGTCTGAATCGACTGAAAACGGTTTCGATCGCACAGGACGAAGCGGCAAACAAAAGCCTGGTAGCCTTCTGGAATGACTATCATAAACAACTGGAGGTGAATTCATCGCTTAGTTACGCGACTTTGATTGAACCCGTCGCAATCAATTCATCGCCAGTCAAGTCATCGCCAGTCAAGCCGATCTACATGCTCGTTATGGCGGTGTTGTGCCGGAACT
>JANODQ010000088.1:0-19173 GCA_031412775.1 Pirellulaceae bacterium
GAATCGCGTTACCTTCTACTAGGATTGGTTCGAATGCTTGAATACCCATTCGGTGAAGCGTTGGAGCTCGGTTCAAAAGAACTGGGTGGTTCTTAATAACTTGTTCGAGGATATCCCAAACTTCTTCGTCCTTACGTTCAAGCATTTTCTTCGCAGACTTGATCGTATCAGCGTGTCCAAGTTCCTTCAGCATACGAATGATAAAGGGCTGGTACAGTTCCAGTGCAATCTTCTTTGGAAGACCGCACTGGTGCAATCGAAGCCGAGGCCCAACGACGATCACGCTTCGTGCGGAGTAGTCTACTCGTTTTCCAAGTAGATTTTCGCGGAATCGACCTTGCTTGCCTTTGATCATATCGGTCAAAGATTTCAGCGGGCGATTGCTGCTACCGAGAACGGGACGCTTGCAGCGATTGTTATCGAACAGAGCATCGACGGACTGCTGAAGCATTCTCTTTTCGTTGCGGATAATGACTTCCGGAGCATTCAAATCGACCAGCTTACGAAGTCGATTGTTTCGGTTGATGATCCGACGATACAAGTCGTTCAAGTCCGAAGTGGCAAAGTTTCCACTGTCCAGCAACACGAGCGGTCGCAGGTCTGGTGGAATCACAGGGATTACATCCAGGACCATCCACTCAGGACGGTTTTCGCTGTCGCGAATCGATTCGACCAACTTCAAACGGTTGATCAGATCTTTCTTGCGTTGCTTGCTACCAGTCTCGGCCATTTCGACACGAAGTGACTCTGACAAACCCACCAAATCAAGATTTGTAAGGAGCTTACGAACTGCTTCAGCACCCATTTCGGCTTCGAAGGTTCCTTCGCCGTATTGGGTTCGTGCTTCGCGAAACTCTTCTTCAGTAAGCAGTTGTTGCACTTGAAGCGGCGTTGAACCAGCGTTGGTGACTACGTAATCTTGGAAGTAGATCACCTTCTCAAGGCTCGTTGTCTTCATCTCCAGAAGGTTACCCAACCGGCTCGGCATCGCCTTGAAGAACCAAATGTGAACTACCGGAGCGGCCAGCTCGATATGTCCCATACGCTTACGACGAACGCGCGAGTGAGTCACTTTCACACCGCAACGATCGCAGATCATGCCCTTGTACTTCATACCGCGATACTTACCGCACGCGCACTCCCAGTCCTTCTCTGGGCCAAAGATCCGTTCGCAAAACAGACCATCTTTTTCAGGACGATAGGTTCGGTAGTTGATCGTCTCTGGCTTCTTCACTTCGCCGAACGACCAGGAACGGATGTCCTGTGGCCGAGCCAACGAAATTTTTACTGAGGTATAGTCGTTTACGCGATCGTATGTAGTTTCGGCGTTGGCCATGAACCGTGGTCTCCTGGAAGAAGGACTGGTTGCTGTAAAGTATAAGTAAGTGTTTCGCGAATTGAACGTCGAATCAGTCAGTCGGCGTCTTAGATCGCTTGGTAAGGATTTTTCAACCCTTCAAAGGATTAAGTCTGATGGGAACTTAATCGGCTGTGATCAGTGCTATCGAGCAAAAGTCGATAAGCACTTTTTGAATCGAGTCGTAAACGATGTGTTACAAGGTCCGCTTTTCGAGACGCATATTGAGTCCCAAACCGCGAATTTCGTTGGTTAACACGTCGAAGCTCGCAGGAGTTCCCGCCTCCAACGTGTTCTCGCCCTTGACCATTGATTCGTAGATCTTGGTTCGACCTTCGACGTCATCGCTCTTGACCGTTAACAACTCTTGGAGGATGTAAGCAGCACCGTATGCCTCGAGTGCCCATACTTCCATTTCTCCAAATCGCTGTCCACCGAATCTCGCCTTACCACCCAGCGGTTGCTGCGTGATTAAGGAGTAAGGTCCGGTGCTTCGAGCGTGTACCTTGTCATCGACCAAGTGGTGCAACTTGAGCATGTAAATGTAACCAACGGTTGTTTCTTGCTCCATCGCTTCGCCAGTACGACCATCAAACAATCGGATCTTTCCGTGCTTAGGTAGACCAGCCTTATCGAGTGCTTCGTTGATGTCCCCTTCGGTCGCACCATCGAACACTGGAGTGATCGCTTGGAAGCCCGACTTGGCACCAGCCCATCCGAGGTGAGTTTCCAAAATCTGACCAACGTTCATCCGGCTAGGAACCCCAAGCGGATTGAGCATGATTTGAATTGGAGTCCCATCGGGAAGGAACGGCATGTCTTCCACCGGCAGAACCTTGGAGATAACCCCCTTGTTCCCGTGACGACCCGCCATTTTGTCACCGACGCTGATAACTCGCTTGGTCGCGATGTAGATTTTGCACATTTGAAGAACACCCGGTCGGAGCTCTTCACCGCGCTTCATGCTGTTAACGTTGCGATCGCGAGTATCGAGCGATAACTCAACCGCAGGCCAATGACTCTTGTAGACCTTTTTCACTTCAGCATGAAGACTTTCGTCCAATCGATTCAATAAACGTGAAAGATTGAAAGTGAGTGCCTTTTCGGCCAAGAACTTAGGATCTTGACCGCCGGTGAGTGGCGTTCCATCTTCGTCGACAAACTTGCCGCCGATTGCTTTTTCAAGCTCGTCAGCCAATGTCGAGAAAGCAATCGCAATGTCTCGATTACCTTCGGTCTCAATCTTCTTGAGTTCCTTTTCGTACTCCTTCCGATCATCTTCAGAAAGACTCATACGTCGCGAGAACTTTTGGGTATCGATAACGATCCCTTCGACTCCAGAACTGACTTCAAGCGAATCGTTTTTAACGTCTTCACCCGCACGACCAAAGATCGCGTGAAGAAGTTTTTCTTCAGGTGTTAACTCGGTCTTGCTCTTGGGCGAAACCTTACCAACCAAGATATCTCCGGGACGAACATAGGTACCAACTCGGACAACACCCGTCTCATCCAGGTTGCGAAGTGCCTTTTCGCTGACGTTTGGAATATCGCGTGTAAACTCTTCGCGACCAAGTTTCGTTTCGCGAATTTCTACGTCGAACTCTTCAATGTGGATCGAAGTGTAAACGTCTTGCTTTACCAGTTCTTCACTGATGATGATCGCATCTTCGTAGTTGTAGCCATCGAAAGACATGAACCCAACAAGCACGTTTCGTCCAAGTGCCAGCTCGCCCAAATAAGTCGACGCACCGTCAGCGATGACTTGTCCTTTTTCGACTTTATCCCCAAGGCTAATAATCGGCTTTTGATTCAAGCAGGTTCGCTCGTTCAATCCCTGATATTTCTTCAGCGGATACACATCGCTACCAACTTCGATGCGAGTGCAATCGACATAGGTAACCTTGCCCGCACGCTTGGCTCGAATAATCATGGAACTATTGTAGGCAACTTCCTTTTCGAGACCCGTACCCACGATCGGTGGCTCGGGAATCAACAAAGGAACAGCTTGTCGCTGCATGTTGGAACCCATCAATGCACGGTTCGCATCGTCATGCTCGAGAAATGGAATCAACCCCGCCGAAACACCAATCATCTGGCTTGGCGCAATGTCCATGTACTGAACTTGCGATGGCGGAACAATTTCGAAGTCACTTCGGTGACGAGCAATCAGCCCTGGACCTGGAACCAATGCCGAATCCTTGACGGCCAAATCCGCAGGTCCGATGTATGCATCTGCTTCTTCGTCAGCACGAAGCCATACGACTTCTTCAGTCACCTTCCCATCAGCAACCTTACGATACGGTGTTACCAAGAATCCATAAGGATCGACACCAGCATAGATCGACAACGAGCTGATCAAGCCAATGTTGGTTCCTTCAGGCGTTTCGATCGGACATATTCGTCCGTAGTGAGAAATGTGAACGTCACGGACTTCGAAGCCCGCTCGCTTACGATTCAAACCACCAGGTCCCAACGCAGACAAACGTCGTTCGTGAGTCAATTGCGACAGAGGATTCGTCTGGTCGACCACTTGCGATAGTTCACCTCGACCAAAAAAGTACTCGATTGCAGCGCTGATGCTCTTTGGATTGACCAAAGAACGCGGGGTCATGTCTTCGACTTCCTTTTGGCTCATTCTTTCTTGAACCGTACGACGAAGCTTCAAAAAGCCCTTTCGGAGTTCTTCGCAGGCCAACTCGTCAATCGTTCGCAAACGTCGATTACCCAAGTGGTCAATGTCGTCATAGTAAGATCCACCTTCGGAGTCGAACAAATCGATCAAATACTTCACAGACGCCACAAGGTCATCAGGCCGAAGAGTCATCTCATCTTCAGGCACATCCAACTGCAACTTGCGATTAATTCGGAATCGACCAACTCGACCGAGACGATAACGATTCGCATCGAAGAACTTTTCATGAAAAAGTGTTCGTGCTTTTTCAAGCTGTGGTGGATTTCCAGGACGGAGTCTTTGATAGATTCGCAGCAACGCTTCTTCATGGCTGGCCGTATTATCTTCGCCCAGCGAGTTGATCACGTACTGGACTTTCGGATACTCCATGATTTCAATCATCTTCACACCCGAGGTGCAAATTAATTCGGCCATCTCTTTGGAGATTCGCTGACCAGCTTCGAGGATGATTTCGCCCGATCGATCGCTGCTCGATGGATAAACAACGTCGTCCACTGCGATTTTCATTTCGATCTTCGGAGCACTCGCGCCGCCGGAGAGCTTCTCTTCGCGGATCTCATAAAACGCTTTGAGCAAGTCTGCGTTTGTGCTGAACTTGGGGCTCATCGCACGAAGCAGCGTCATCACGGAGAACTTACCACTCTGATCGATACGAACAGAAAGACTATCTTTCTTTGTTACGTTAACTTCGATCCAACTCCCACGCTCTGGAATAACGCGGCAGCTAGGGATCTTACGTTCAGAAGTCCCCTCGGACTCTTCCACGAAGTCAACGCCCGGGGACCGGTGCAATTGACTAACAACAACTCGCTCTGCACCGTTGATGATGAATTCGCCACCACCGAGCATGATTGGAATGTCACCCAGATAGACTTCTTCTTCGAGCGGCTGCTCGCGATTCAATCGCAACCAAACTTTCAAAGGCTTTCCATAGGTCAGCCGCAATTGTCGGCATTCCTCTGGCGTATAACGAGGCTTTCCGAGCTCGTATCGGAGATACTCCAACGAGACCGTCTTGTCGAAACTTTCGACCGGAAATATCTCACGAAAAACCGACTCTAAGCCTTGATTCTTGCGCTTATCGTGCGGAATATCCTCTTGCAGAAAGGCCTCATACGAGGCAGTCTGGAGAACAGTCAAATTAGGGATCGGGAAAGCGTGACGGCCCGAACCGAATAGACGGACAACAGTAGGCTGAAGACGACGATTGGAAGATGTTGCCATAAGGCTAGCAGACTCCGAACAAAGCTAAACGGCGACCAAATATAACTATCTCGCGAACAAACGAACATGAAGATCAGAAGGAATTAACTCAGAGTTTCGATTAGAAAACGACAGTATCCTGCCAAATTCAAACCTGTCGAATAAGCGCGCACAGATAGCGTTCCACGCATTAGCGCGCCTCGATAAGAAACCCGAGATAAACCCAAGCCAACATCCACGTCGATAGTGTAGCGTAAACTCTGCATTCTCGTAAACCAGAAAACAGAGGTAAAACAACCAAATTCTTGATTATCCCCGCATTTTTTTCCAAAACTTCATGCTTTGGCACACCAATGGCGGCAGGGGCTAGCAATTACGGGCCGTTGCAAACGCGAATTTGCAACAGCAATGCTAAACCAACCGAGCCTCTCTCACGGCCGTACTCCTAACGGATGGCACAGAAACTATGTCAACCGCAGGATTACTTATCCTGAACTGAGAGAGCTACTCGGACTGTCTGGGACGAACCTTCACTGCAGAACTGAATTACTTCACTTCAACAGTTGCACCAGCTTCGGTAAGCTGAGCCTTGATCTTCTCGGCATCTTCTTTCGAAACGCCTTCCTTGATCTTGGCTGGTGCGCTTTCGACCAACTTCTTGGCGTCCATCAAGGATGCACCAGTGATGTTCTTGACAACCTTGACGACTTCGAGCTTTTTGTCGCCGAAGCTTGACAAAACAACATCGAATTCGGTTTGCTCAACAACAGCAGCAGCGGCCGGGCCAGCAGCAGCGGCAACCATTACGGCTCCGCCAGCAGCAGCTTCAATGCCGTGAACTTCCTTCAAGTAATCACTCAACTCTTTGGCTTGCTTGAGCGTCATACCGACGATCTTGTCGCCAAGGCTCTTGATGTCTTCCGCAAAAGCGGTGGCTGAATCGGACATGTTAAATACCTTCAATTAAAAAACAAACAAACTCTACAACTTGAATGGCTAAGCCGTCCCGCCGACTTCAACCCACTAACAGTACTTTTATGAATTAGCTGGCTTCAGGAGCCACTTCAGCTTCGGCTGCAGGATCTGCCGCAGCAGGCTCCGCAGGAGCATCTTTTTCAAGGTTCTCGACCAATGTCTTAAGCTGGCCGGCAATCTTACTTCCGGAGCCCAAGATCTGACCAACCAGATTCGAACCGGGTGACAAGATTTGTCCAACCAAGAGCGAAATTTGCTCTTGGCGACTTGGCCACTTGCTGACCGCCTTGACTTGCTCGGCCGTCAATGCATCACCATCCATTACCCCGCCCTTGATTTCAAACAGTTTGTACTGCCCAGAATCGCTAACGGCTGTAATTTCTTTGGCAAGCGACACGAAATCCTCCGCACCCCAAACAACCGCAATGCTTCCACTACAATCATTGAAGGCGGGTCGAAGCGATGTCCCCTCGGTTGCCCGAGCAGCCATTGTCCGCTTGACTACCAAAATCGAAACACCTTTGTTGCGGAATGATTTTCTCAAGTTGTAGTTGGCATTTGCATCCAAACCTACAACGTTGACAACAACGGCATCTGCAACACCAACTAGCTTGCTACCAATGTCTCGCGATACTAACTTTTTAACTAACTTACTCATTTAATCTCACCCTCTCGTGACTAAGCCGCGACGCGAACGCTTGGCGACATGGTCGCACAAATCGCGATCGACTTGACGTAAGTACCACGCACCGCATTTGGCTTCAAAGCCATTACATAATTAATGAACGCTGCAATATTCTCTTCAAGCTGCTCTTGATTGAAGCTTAGCTTCCCCACGACAGCATGGAGATTACCACCCTTGTCGTTTCGAAACTCAACCTTACCAGCCTTGTACTCTTTCACCACCCGAGCGACGTCGGTCGTCACCGTACCAGCTCGTGGAGAAGGCATCAGTCCACGCGGACCAAGAACCTTACCAAGCGGTCCGACCTGACCCATCATGTCCGGAGTTGCAATGCAAACATCGAAGTCGAGAAAACCATCTTTGATTTTCTTCGCTAGATCCTCTGCACCAACTTCGAGAGCACCAGCCTCCAGAGCTGCCTTCGCTAGGTCACCCTTGGCAAACACAATCACTCGCTGGACTTTCCCAATCCCATGCGGAAGAACCACACTACCACGAACCAATTGGTCCGCTTGAGTCGGATCAATACCGAGCTTCATGTGAATCTCTACTGTTTGATCGAACTTACGAGCCGGGAACTGCTTAAGAACCCCCACCGCCTCAGGCAGCGAGATCGGATCTTTACCAGCAGGTGCCTTCGTAAGCATCGCCTTCATTGCTTTTGTTGCCTTGACCATCGATGTTACCCTTCCACCTCAATACCCATACTCCGAGCTGTACCGTAGATCATGCGACGAGCGTGCTCTAAGTCTCGTGCGTTTAGATCTTCCATCTTCTTCTTGCAGATGTCATCGACTTGCGCCAATGTCACCTTACCAACCTTGGTCTTGCCAGGCTCTTTTGAAGCGCTTTTAAGACCGGCTGCAATTTTCAGCAACGCGGAGGCTGGAGGACTCTTTGTCTTGAATTCAAACGTACGATCCGAATAGATCGTTACAACGACCGGAATCGGCGTTCCGTTATACTCGCGAGTTCTTTCATTGAACTGCGATACGAACTGACCGAGATTCACACCGAATTTACCAAGCGATGTTCCAACCGGCGGGGCCGGCGTGGCAGCCCCCCCCGGCACCTGGAATTTCGCTTGTCCAACCATTTGCTTGGCCATAGACCGCTAACCTTCAACACAAAAAAATCAATTACGAACTACAAAATCAAACCGAACACCCCACTCAGGTATTCGAGAGAACCGATCACTACAGCGTTTCGATCTGCCAGTGATCCAGCTCAACCGGTGTACTGCGACCAAAGATACTGATAATCACAGTCACTCGGCCATTTGCCTCGTCAATGCGATCAACATCACCTTCGAGATTTTGGAAATTACCTTCCTTCACTCGAACCCGGTCACCACTTCGGAAAGGAATCGTCGTCTTCAGCGACTGCTCCTCTTCGGCATCCGGATAAACCATCTTGATAATTCGCTCAACCTCAATGTCACTCATTGGAGTCGGCTTACCAGAGGCACCGGTGAAATCACCGATTCCAGGAGTTTCACGGATCAAGAACCAACTCTCATCGTTGACTCCCATGCGAATCATTAGATAGCCAGGATAAAGCTTTCGCTTTACTACCTTACGCTTGCCAGCCCGTGTAAACTCAACGACATCTTCTGTCGGAACAAGAATTTCACCGAAAAGATCCTTGTACTCAGACAAGGCAATCCGCTTCGCAAGCGAATCACGAATGGAATCCTCACGGTTGAATGCAACCTTGAGGATATACCACATCATCGGTGGGACTGGTACTTCAGTCGGTTCTGGGCTTTCAGCTTCTATCACAGCACAACCTTCGCGCCGGTACCTGCGATAACTGGATTTACCAGCTAATCTCCCGGCTTATTTAAGTATTGGAAATCGCGGTAACTGGGCATCCCAGTCAACCGATCAATCGCAACGAATGGACTAAAAAACTAAGCAATCTTCAAAGACTGGAAAATCCAGGCCCACAGCAAGTCATAGCTAAAAAGCAAAACTACTAGGAAGAAGATCGTAAACATAACAACTATTGACGCCCTGTAAAGCTCAGGCCAGGTCGGCCAAGAAACTTTATTTAATTCTGCTTCGACAGAGATCAGAAAATCAGCAAATTTGGGCCAATTCACTAATCGGTAGCCAAACCAAACACCTGCCAAAAACATAGCAGCAGGCACGCCAAGCTTAACTGACGTCCCAATCCAAGGATTCGAACCCTCTGCAAAAGTCGCTTCCGCTAAGAAAGTTTCGTAAAACCTCCAAGCAGCCAAGAAAGAGACAACCCAAATGGCCAAGCAGGTCACCTGCCGAACCATGCGGCCCTGATTTCGCTTGTAAATCTCAGACATCAGCAACTCGCTCCACAAGGATCGACTGCTGATAGCATCATTGCTCGACATATTCACTCTTCTAATCAAACGAAGCCATTCCGCGTTCACACCGGACAGCAAACTGAACCACCTGGGAATAACAGGAGCGGAGGGAATCGAACCCGCAACCGCCGGTTTTGGAAACCGGTGCTCTGCCAATTGAGCTACACTCCTAAACCTTGAAACCAGCATACCGTAGACTTGAAGATCAAATCTACGGTAATACTTGGATTTATAACAATTTTGAACCTCTGCAGTCAGAGATCGCAGATCCGAAATTACTCGATAATCTTCGTCACAACACCTGAACCAACGGTTTTGCCACCCTCACGAATCGCAAACCGAATACCATCATCAATCGCGACAGACTTTTGTAGTTCTACTTCGATTCGGACGTTATCCCCTGGCATGCACATCTCAGCACCAACTAGGTTTGCTGTTCCTGTAACATCTGTCGTGCGGAAGAAGAACTGTGGGCGATAACCCGAGAAAAACGGAGTATGGCGTCCACCTTCTTCTTTGCTCAAGCAGTAAACTTCAGCTTGGAACTTCTTGTGAGGCGTGATCGAATTTGGCTTTGCAAGAACTTGACCACGCTCGATGTCTTCACGCTTGACACCGCGAAGCAAGCAACCAACGTTATCGCCAGCTTTGCCTTCCTTCATTTCCTTACGGAACTGCTCAACGCCAGTGACGGTCGTCTTTTTCTTTTCATCAGCCAATCCGATGATTTCAACTTCTTCGCCAACCTTGATTTGGCCTCGTTCAATACGACCGGTTGCGACTGTTCCGCGACCTTCAATACTGAACACATCTTCGATTGCCATCAAAAATGGCTTTTCGTCTTCTCGAATTGGCTGTGGAATAAAGCTATCGATGGCGTCGATAAGTTCACTGATACACTTGCTTGCTACTGGGTCAGCAGGCTTATCGTAAGCAGCCTTTGCTTGGCCGCGAATAATTGGGGTGTCATCGCCAGGGAAGTCGTACTTATTGAGAAGCTCACGAATCTCGAGCTCGACTAGCTCTAGCAACTCGTCGTCGTCGACCAAATCGCACTTGTTCAAGAACACAACGATCGCGGGCACACCAACTTGGCGAGCCAAAAGAACGTGTTCCTTGGTTTGAGGCATCGGCCCATCGGCCGCGCTAACAACAAGAATCGCGCCGTCCATCTGGGCGGCACCGGTGATCATGTTCTTGATAAAGTCCGCGTGACCCGGGCAGTCGATGTGAGCATAGTGCCGATTTGGCGAGCTATATTCAACGTGGGATGCGGCGATAGTAACAGTCTTGGTCGCGTCACGCACGGTACCGCCCTTAGCGATATCCGCGTAGGACTTTGGCGTTGCCAAGCCCTTGGCTGCCTGCACTGCAAGCAAAGCACCGGTTGTTGTTGTCTTGCCGTGGTCAATGTGACCGATGGTTCCAACGTTACAGTGCGGTTTCGACCGTTCAAATACCTCTTTAGCCATTGTTCAAAACACCTAAAATTTTTACAAAACTTCGAACTTCGCCGTGAGGTCGATGCCCACGTGCTTTCACCAATGAAAACAAAATCTACCATGCGGAGCCAATCAATACTATGACTGATCCCTGCACCCTGGCATCACCGACAGCCAGAGCTGCTGATGGGACTTGAACCCACGACCTCGTCCTTACCAAGGACGTGCTCTACCAACTGAGCTACGGCAGCAAATTAAACAGAGCGGGTGAAGGGAATCGAACCCTCGTATTCAGCTTGGAAGGCTGCTGCTCTACCATTGAGCTACACCCGCAAAAACCACTTTTATGCATTTGGACTACTCGATGCCGACGATTAACATCGACCTAGACCCAAATCACCTTAACCGACTCAACACAAACAATAACATAACGTGAAAATCAATTGAAATGGAAGGTGTAGGATTCGAACCTACGTAGGCGTAAGCCATCGGATTTACAGTCCGACCCCTTTAGCCACTCGGGCAACCTTCCGTTTTTCTCTTCAACTCTCTCAGCAACTAGCGTTCTTGACAACCAATTCGCTCGGCAACTGAACTTCTTATCTGAACTTCTCAACTGAGTTTTTTAGCTGCCACCATCCCAGCCGCCACACAACGGAACTGCCACTACCAAAGATTCTTCTTTCACACATTTTGTTCGCCAGATCGCTGAATAAAAGAACTCGAAAATCGCTGAAAAAGCATCGAGCCATTCATCAAACGTCCTGGAGAGCCGGCGAGAGGACTTGAACCCCCGACCAGCTGATTACAAATCAGCCGCTCTACCACTGAGCTACACCGGCAATACTCGAATCACCACGCAGTCGAAACCGAATCGAAATCGAGTGCCAAAGTGTACTAGTCCCCCTCTTTACCGCAAGAGCGAATTTCTTTGCAAATTCGCCATTTTTTCGGATTTTCGACCCGAAGCGCCCGCCACCGGTTGCGCAATGCCATCTACCTTCGAAAGATTAGCCACCTGGCGGCTAACGGCTGGCTTACGAGCTACACGAAAGCATCGAGCAACCGGCACGATTTCGAGCCCATTCTGGTCGCTTTTCGGCGAAAATCTCACGATTTTCCTGGATTTGATAAGGATTTCGGAGCACGGCAAGCAGCTCGAAGATCATCGAGTGATCTCCTTGCTCGCTTTTGTCGATCGCTTGTTGAGCTAAATAATTCCTCAGCACATACAGCGGGTTGACTCGGTTCATTGCGGCCTGACGCGTCGCATCGGCGGTTCCATCTCTAAAAATTCGATTCCGGTATTTTTGGAACCACTGGCCCATTTGGTTCATAAACGATGTCGAAATTTGTCGGGGATCATAAAAGGCGACCGAAAAGTGACTTACCAGCGAATCCAGCTCTCCATCGGCTTCGGTCGCTTCCAAACTACGATTGCGATCAAGATTGGTCTCGACGGGCAGGCTTGCCAACTGCCGATAGAAAAGAGTCATGTCAGTCTCGATTGCATGAAGCAGCTTTAAAAGCTCCTCGACAAGCGATTCATCGACCCCGATTTCAAATTTTCGAAGCCCAAGCTTCTCGGCCATCATCGTCTGCCAGCTTGTATCAAACGTATGGGAATAAGCTTTAAGAGCTTCACGGAGTGGCTCCTCTTGTTGCACTACGGGCCAAATGGCGTTGGCCAATTGCGCACAATTCCACATCGCAATCTGCGGCTGCTGACCAAAACAATAGCGACGTCCCGAAGCGTCCGTTGTATTGGGGGTCCAAGTCGGCTCGTAATCTTCCAGCCAACCATAAGGACCATAATCGATAGTCAAACCGAGAATCGACATGTTGTCTGTATTCATGACCCCATGCACAAAACCGACACGCATCCAATGCACAACCATCTCCGCAGTTCGCCGGCAAACCTCATCGAACCAGCGAATATGCGTCTCCGTCGAAAGAGTCTCAGCCTGCATCTCGGATGTCGCAACCAAATGCGGAAAATACTCGCGAATCGTGAAGTCCATGAGCTTCCGCAAAGTCGCCGTGTCCTGCCTGGCCGCAAAAATCTCAAAATTCCCGAATCGAACGAACGAAGGAGCAACTCGGCAAACAATCGCGCCCGACTCGCGTTCCGAGTTCCCATCGTAGAACATGTCCCGAGTGACTTGATCGCCAGTGAGAATAAGACTCAGCGCTCTCGTGGTTGGAACTCCTAGGTGATGCATGGCCTCGCTGCATAAAAACTCGCGAACCGATGATCGCAGCACAGCGAGCCCATCCGCGTGACGCGAATAGGGTGTCACGCCACTCCCCTTGAGTTGCAGCACCCACCGTTGACCGAGCGAGTTAACTCGTTCGCCCAAGTTAATCGCTCGACCATCTCCCAGTTGTCCTGCCCAATTACCAAACTGGTGCCCGCCGTAACACATCGCGTACGGATCCATGCCTGGCATCAATCGATTTCCACCAAGCGTTTCGGCGGCTTCTTTTTCTGTCATCCACAATTCAGGAAGATCAAGAAGCTCAGCAACCTCTCGCGAATAAGCAACGATTTGAGGATTTGAAACTGGCGTCGGTTTTACCTTCGAATAGCACGCGTCAAAGACTTGCCTACAAAAGTTTTTGGTCTCCTTATCGCCTGGAAGCAAGTCCACAAAACGATTTTCAAATCTCGGCGAAGCAGATGGAGTCATAGATTGAGCGGCACATGTTCATATTAAAGCGGCAAGAAATAAGAACGCTTTGAATGCCTAATTATTGCTAAATCCAAAAGGAAGACTGGCTTCTTTCCCAATTGGGTTTTTCATGTATTGTCGGTAGCACTCACCGCACAGGTCATAACGCTTACGCTGATAACACTCATCGCTAAGCGACGACTCACAGTAATCATCGGACGACTCGAGCAAGTCTTCGAGTGCCTCCAAATGATCATGATCGTCAACAACCTCACCAGCCATATGATCCATCGCGGCTTCTATCTCAATTCGCACGATGTAACGAAGATCCGAATCCGCATCGATCTCCCGTTTACATCGGTCACAACTGTAATGAATCATCTGATTATTTTTCCCTTCGTTCGATAGACGCTTAGTCAGGGTAAAACTAACTGTGCGGTAGTCTTACCCATGGAAACCCAACGTCAAGCAACATTTCGACCGCGAGCACACCTCCATCGTAACGCCCACGCAAACAGCGTCGCAACCCTCTAAGTCAAAAAGAGACTGAAAAAGAATCAGAAGCCAGTAGCCGGCCTCCGACGGTCGTTACACACTCAGAGAACAGACTACGATATAATCTATCCTTGTGCTGATTGCGGGGCAAACAGTCGCCTTGATTCTAAAACGTTATTCCAAGGACTCCTCTCGATGTCATCGACTCGACGCGTTTTCATCCAGCAATCACTAGCCATCACGACTCCACTTGTCGTCAGCTCATCCGCTCTCTCGGCGAACGCACCAAGCAATCGGATCAACGTCGCCTTCATCGGCACAGGCAACCAGGGAATGGGATTATTGAAGCGATTCCTCGCGGCTGATCTCGGAAACGTCTTGGCTGTATGTGACGTAAACGAAGGAAGCTTCGGCTACAAAGACCCCGAACACTTTTATGGAAAGCTACCAGCCAAAAAGTTAGTCGACGAAGTAAACGCAAAGAAAAGCAAGAGCGGAACTTCCAGCAGTTGCACCGCATACGCCGACTTTCGAGAGGTACTCAATCGCGACGATATCGATGCGGTTATCGTCGTCGTACCTGATCATTGGCATCGAATCATCAGCGTCATTGCCCTGGAATCCGCTAAAGACGTTTACTGCGAGAAACCGATGACCTTTGCCGTCGCCGATGGACCGATCATGATCGAGGCTGTCCGCAGGAACAAACGCATCTTGCAAAATGGAAGCCATGAACGATCGAACCCAGTCAGCCAGTTTATCTGCGAAGCGGCCAAAGCCGGGAAAATCGGCGACATCAAAAAAGTCGTCACGAAGATCGGCTACAACAACAAAGTCGGCCCAGGACCGGGCTGGAAACCGATGCCGGTTCCTAAAAATCTCGATTATCGCGCATGGCTTGGGCCCGCTCCCGAGCAACCCTACCACGACGATCGATGTCTTTACCGCTTCCGATTTAACTTCGATTACTCCGGCGGCCAAATCACGAACTTTGGAGCACACTGCAACGACATGGCACACTGGGGTATGAATCTTGATAGGGGTGGACCAATCGAAGTCGAATGCCTCGATGCCAAGTTCCTACCCGAGGGGAGTCTCTTCAACACGGCAACCGAAACGCGGTATCGATGCCTCTATGCCAACGGTGTCGAACTGGTCTGCGAAAGCGGTCCGGAACAAGTTCAAACTCGATTCGAAGGAACCAATGGCTGGCTACAAACTGGCTACAAAGGAACAACCGCGTCGGACCCAAGCCTGCTGAAAGGTCTCCCCGAAAAGCCAACGGGAACCGCTGATCCGCACACCGCTCACATGGCCAACTTTATCGATTGCGTGAAATCACGCAACGAACCACGTGCTCCAGTCGAAGTCGGTCACGCTTCCGCAGTTCTATGCCACATCGCGAACGCCATGATTCGACTGTTCCCCGAAACCGTTCCCGGCACAATTTCCAAATGGGATGCCAAGTCAGAACGTTTCACCAACAACGAACGCGCAAATCAAATGCTCATCCGCAAGCAGCGCGATCCGTGGTCGTAGGAATCCTTTGGAGTGCTCCGTCTTGGCGGAGCTTTAAGATTTATCTATCGGTCCTCGATCAGAATAATCATTGCGAATGTAAAGATGATCGATCTCGCGAGCACTTCTTTTTCGCCGTGTCGCTCACCCCAAAGCTGCGACAAGTCACAGCACTCCAAAGGAATCAGAGATTTCGCACAGCTCGTTTGACGATTGAGCGTGTTTCTTCGCGTGGCGAAGCTTCGGTCCAGCATTTTGTTATGGACCGCACCCAGTCGGGATGTGTTTTTCCAGCATCGTTGAGCCAGTTGGCGACTGAATCGTGAACGTACTTGGCTTCATCGGCAAGAAATGGTTCTAGAATCGCCAGTCCGGGTTGTGGGTCTGCTTTGAGAAGCGGAATGTGCGGAGTCCAAACACCACGCGGTCGTGTGATCTCCGCTGTGTACCTACGTAACGTGTTTCAACGAGTCGTATTCGGTCCACCTTGAGCACACTATTTGCATCCAAAAACTACATAACTTCCGTAGTTCCGATCTGTCACAGGTTGATTTCGAAAAAGGAGTTAAATTTCTTCGAGAAAGGCCAAGTCGGTTGTGCTCACGATCCAAACATTGGAGCCATCTGATTCTTGAAGAGATTTTTTAACTCTGCGACTCCCAAAACAAAAGGCTCGTATATGTATCGCTTCCCCCGAAACGAACTCATGAGGAAGAAAACAGCCAGGAGAACAATCGAAGTGGGGATGTCATTGACAAAATTCAGTAAACAATTCAAAAATCGAATATTCACTTTCTTGGTTATGAAAAGTATTTGCTTCCCAGGTGAACCGTCCACCAACCATGCGAAAGACAGGTGGAAGTCATCCGCTTTGTCTAAAAACTCCGTGTCCCAATCATTCACGGATCAATCATGCTGTATGGGGGTATAGAAAGGACGATACACGGGTGCCACAAGCGGATTTTGCGAGTGCTCCCTGGGTGTTCTTATTGCAATAGACCAATGTAGATCAGCTGTCCTCAGCTAATTAGCGCGATGTGTGAGATTCCATTAATGTTGCCGTCATCGCCTAATAGAGTCTTGATAATCTATTATCCAAGCTAGATTTCGTTGCTTTAGATTTTGCGGGCTCGGCGTAAACGCCTCGGGGAACAGCTGGGGACAGCTGTTCTACAATGATCAGCACGCCGTGAACGCTCTGATTCATGCCAAGATATCTGCGGATTTCCCCTAGGTTCTTCGTGCAAAAGATATTGGACACGGACTGCGCGGAAGACACGCAGTGAGATGCCATGCGAGTGTTGAACCAAGTTCGATGTTTGACAATCATTTGTTAGGCTAATCGCAATTGCGTTTGGTGAGGACGACTCTAGGGCTTTAGAGATTGCGTAGGGCTCGTTTGACGATTGAACGTGTTTCTTCGCATGACGATGCTTCAGTCCAGCGTTTTGTTATGGATCGCACCCAGTCGGGATGTGTCTTGCCGGCATCGTTGAGCCAATTGGCGACTGAGTCTCGAACGTACTTTGATTCATCCGCTAGAAGTGGTTCGAGAATCGCCAGTCCCAGTTGCGGGTCTGTTTTAAGAAGTGGAATATCCGGTGCCCAGACACCGCGTGGTCTTGTGATCTCGGAAGCATACCGGCGTAGTGTGTGCGTTCGGCTACCGGTCCAGGGTATAAGACTTTCGATCGCGACCATCGGATCGCTAATCACTTCCGCCCGCAGCGAAATCCAAGCGACTTCACGAACTCCTGAGTTAGGATCATCCGCGAAGGGTTTAATCCAGGCTAACTTTTTTGCAAACGAGATTCCTTGCTGCAAACCGACCAACAGGGCTGCCCATTCGCGAGCAACATCGCTGATATGGTTTTCTAAGAACTCAAAATTCTTGTCGCCCAACTTGATCGATGGAGATAGAATTTGAGCGAGTTTGATAGATAGCTTTAACGCAGCCGGCCTCTCATCGGACTCTTTCGTATCGGCGATTCTTGCACTCAATGCCTCATCGTTAATCTCCGTCGCGATGGTTTCAACGAGTCGAATTCGGTCCACGTTCAACCATTCGACAAGGTTTTTTGATTCAATCAATCCGCTAGCAAGAGCTTCACGAACTTCGTGCGTTAACTCCGATCCGCGACGAGCCGGCTTGCGAGCATTCAATGCGATTACATCAAGTGGCGACATTGGATTTTCCAACTACTTGCTCACACAAGCTTCATTCTGCTTGTTTCGGACGCGGTTCGAACCATCGTGTAACAGCTGTTACGACGATGATTGAAAAACAGGCTAACAGGAAAAGGATTCCTGTTGTGCAAAGCGAACCTCGGATCAACTGAGACCAATTTTTCGTACTCCAGCCAACTTGAATGTCCGTTGCGAATGGGCCCATGATCATTTGGCTGCCAGCAGTCAACGTGGTCGTGACTACAAACAACATAGGAATGATCGTGACCCAAGCGTATTTGGCTCGACCTTGCTGAATAAGGTACGTCGTCACCACCGCTAGAGCGATTCCGCTTAAAAGTTGATTAGCGATTCCAAACATCGGCCAAATCGTTTGAATGGATCCGCTCCAAATCAATCCGCCCCAAGCCATGGTGACCAGCGAGGAGCTTATCAGTACTCCGGGAAGCCAGTCGACCTTTTCAAAAGCCGGAAATATCTTTCCTAAGATTTCCTGAAACAAGAATCTCGCGATGCGTGTACCGGTATCAATCGTTGTAAGAATAAACAGAGCTTCAAACATGATCGCGAAGTGATACCAGTATTTGATAACCCCATCGATCGAGATACTGTTGGTGATGGCTCGGGTCGCATCGGTCATTACCTTGGCCATGCCGACTGCCAGCGTGACCGCTCCACCGGTTCGACCGCGAAGTGTTTCCCCACCGACTTGTTTTTCGAGATCGACTAAGTGATCGGTACTGGCACCCATCGCTTCCAGTTTGTCAGCATACTTTTCGACTTGAGCAAGATCGATATTGATCGCCCAGTAGTCACCTTGAGGAAGTGTTGCCGCGGCCAAAAGAGCCGTGATCGCGACAAGCCCTTCAAGCAGCATCGATCCATAGCCAATCATCCGGATGTCACTTTCGCGACCGATCATCTTTGGCGTCGTACCTGAAGCAACCAGAGCATGAAAACCAGAGACGGCTCCACACATGATGCAGATGAAAACGAATGGGAAAATCGCGCCGTTAAAGTAAGGTCCACCGCCGTTAGCGAATTGGGAGTTGATAGCGGGTGCTTCCAGCTTTGGATTCGCGATCAATACACCCAGGATCAAAATCCCGATGGTTCCTACTTTCAAAAAGCTTGATAGATAATCGCGCGGGCAAAGCAGAAGCCACACGGGGAGGACTGAAGCAACAAATCCGTATAAGCAAATCGCGAAGATAGTTTGATCACGATCACACGTGAAATACGGCTCCAGTGGCGAACCGGGAATCCAGCTTCCGGCAACCGTAACAAACAGAACGGCCGCAGCGCCTAGCAAGGAAGCCTCCACTACGCGACCTTTGCGAATGCGATACATGTACCAGCCAACGAACAAAGCGATCGGTATCGTGCAAGCAATCGTAAAGACACCCCAAGAGCTGCCACGGACTTGTTCATTGGTACCAGCGGGCAAAATTAATTCTTGAGGTTTGCCTAAACCGGGAGCACTGCTGTCGAGAGTTTCGCCTTTGGGTAGCTTGATCACGAAGCCTTCGCTGCGGGTAAACGAGCTGCCATTTGGAAAAGTCAGCGTCGAATCGGGAGGAATGCCCTCGGTGCCTGGCTC
>JANODQ010000089.1:0-5018 GCA_031412775.1 Pirellulaceae bacterium
GTTAGCAAAACCCTATCAAAGCAACAATCCGGTACGTGTGGGGTGACGAAATTCTTGAGAACCCCGTACTCGAGGGACTTAATTAATTAAAAGCAAGACGTTCAAAACGCTTGCGGACGTATAAAAATTACTCGTTGGGGTTTGGAATGCCGTACCGAACGAGCATTTGAACTTGACGCTGGTCCTATCCGAAGTCAGGCTTGAAAAAATGCCGCTTGCTTAAGCAGAGCTTTGCCCCATACAAGTACTCAAGACAAGTACTCAAGTATGACGGCTTTGATTGATCCAAAACATCACTCGGGAGCCGCATCACCCGCGTTGTGAGTTCCCATCGCTCCCCATGCTCCGTAGGGGCTTTCGCCACTCCAATCGGGTGTCAGAATCATCGCGCCGGTTGTTCGGTAAGCTCCTGGCGAAAGAGCATCGCGACTACCTGCTTCGATGTTATTTCCGACGAATCTAATTGAAACGTCCAGCATCATAATGTGGGCTCCTCCTACATGAAAACTTGTCGCCGACTGAATGCCTGCGCCATCGTTTGAAGCGACGATGCATGAAGGGCTGTTGGGTGGAAGGATAGTATTGAATCCGCTGGAGTCGCTGAAGCCATCACCCCAGTGCATGCCACGTTTTGCGATAATCGATTGTGTCTTAATGTAGCGACCTTGAGACGCCGTGAGTGCACATTGCTCAAGTGACACGCCTCGCCCAGGTGCAATCTCGGGAAGCAGTGTTGCTTGATAACCTTGAATCGTCGACCCGGGGCTCCTGTCACCAGCGATGGCTGCTTGTGCGGTTCCTATTTCGCCCAATGAGATTGTGTTGCTCGTTCCATCGGTGCAGTCAGTGAGAGTCCTTCCCCATCGTTGCTGGAACAGTCCTCGTGTAGTTGTCCCGATCGTTTCCCATTCCTCCAGCTCAACACCACGCTGCGAGTCTCCGAAACAGAAGGCATAGTTCGTGCGTCCCATCGAACTCCAATGGGCTGGTCGGAACAAGTTGGGATCGGACGGGCATCGCAGCGTTGCAATTTGCGTTCGCCATGGACGATAACCACCACCACGCCAGTATGGCTCGCCGTCCGGAGAGTAAGATTCGAAGGGAGCGACACTTGCTTTAAAACCGTCGCGGTACATTTCAAGAATCGGAGCGTACTCCATGAAGGGAGCCAGCCCAACCATGCCGCTAGTCCGCATTCCCATCCATAAACCAGCCTGATTTACCAGAGCACCTGTCCGCATTGGGACCAACGATTTGAAGGTCATTTCGTAGTTTGCGAGTGCGACTCCCACCTGCCGTAGATTACTACTGCAAGCCATCCTTCTGGCAGCTTCACGAGCTTGTTGAACGGCGGGCAAAAGCAACGAAGCTAAAAGACCGATAATCGCAATGACAACCAGCAGTTCAATCAGCGTGAACCCGCGCGAGCGGTTTTTCCGACTTGCCCGTAATAACATGTTTTCAATTTTAGCGAAGCGTTACCCTTTTTGGCAAACGAGTTCTCCGTAAAGTTGGCAAGTATTCCCATGTTCAGGCCATATGAGCAAACCTTTGACTAGGATGCGAACGCTTCCCTCTTCAGCTATCATCATGTAGGTTGTTTCGCTCTCCCCAACAGGTTACCTCATTATGCCCACCTTCGACCGCCGTACGCTCCTGGCCGCCACAACCCGCGCTGCATTTGCCTCAGGGGTCGCTGGACTCTTAGTAAAAAGTCCAGCGTTAGTCGCGATGGCCGAATCGGCAAAGATGTTTACTGCGGAAGGTGATTTGAAGCACCCAATTGCAATCTTTACCAAGGTTTTCCAATCACATAACTTCGCAGAGTTATCCGACGCAATTGCGACAATTGGCGCCGACGGCGTAGAAGCGACCATTCGCAGTAAAGGCCATGTCGATCCCGAGCAAGCAGACACCTTGATTCCTCAACTTGTCGAAGCACTTGGGAAAAACAAGAAGCGATTACTCATTGCTGCAACCGGGGTTACTCAAGCAGATAAGTCGACTGAAAAGCTGCTGACCGTTCTCCGGGATAATGGCGTACGACACTATCGCATGGGCTACTATCGATATGAAAAATCAACCTCATCGGTATCGATGCTACAGCAAGTTCGCAATGCTGCTGCAAAAGCAAAAGATCTATCCGCCTTGAACCGAGAACTGGGAGTGATCGGGTTGTATCAGAATCATTACGGCAAAGATTATGTCGGCAGCTTGATTTGGGATTTGGCGATCTTGATGGAGGGAATTGATCGTCAGGATATGGCGATCGCACTGGATCTTCGACACCTACGAGCAGAAATCGCTGGTTCCTACCCATCGGCTGTGAATGTGATTCGCCCACATTTGGGTAGCATCTTTTTGAAGGACACGCTTCGTGAAGCCGCCCAAGGAAAATCGCTTACCGAGTCGTCACCCAAAGACGTTCCGCTGGGCGAAGGGCTAGTTCAAAAAGAGCTGTTTCGTGATGTACTCCAATCAATCCCGCCAGCCCCCATTTCGCTGCACGTCGAATACTTCGGACAAAACACGATTCCCGTCAGCGAAATCCAGCCAGTGGTCGATGCGTATCGTCGAGACTTAGCCACACTTCGGAGTTGGATGTCGGTTTCGTAAGGCTGCTTCGCGTAGATCAGTCTCGGTCAGCTTATCGTGCGGGCGAGAAGAAGAACTCGCGATCCGGTAGTTGCGGAGGCTCGGGGGCGTCGTGGTAATATTCATCCTGGTCTTGTCGCAGTGCGTTACCGGGGCCCACGCCGTATGGACCAACACCGAACTGCCCAAATCCATGAGGTCCCCCGTTATACGGGTGCGAGCCATTCATCCCTGGATGAAAGCCTCCCGACCCCATTCCATTACCGGGACCAACTCCTTGGCCATTTCCTGATTGCCAATTGGGCCAAACGCCAGACGCTCCGAAACCGCCTTGGTTGCCACCTTGGCCCCAAGCTTGGCCAGGCTGTCCGGGCTGTCCGGGTTGCCAAGGTCTTGTGGGCAGTCCGCCGCCGGGGAACTGTATCTGATTGTTGAAGTTAGATTGGACGCTTGTCAGCGGCAACTGCGGTCCCCATGCAGAATATGGAACCGAGAATGGTCGAGCTGGGTATCGCCATTCACCATACGGACGGACTGACGGTCCCCATTGGTCGACAACGTGCATGTGATCAGCCGAACTTCCACCTTGGAGGCTCGAGCGATAATGACGAAACCCGGATCGTTGATAATCGGGTCGCTCGTAGACTACGGGTTGAACACCCTGGGAAAACTGAGCGACGCGAGTCCCCTGTGGGTCGTGCGTGAATGTCGATGGCATTGTAGTCCAGTCGATTTGGACCGGCTGGCTGGTCGCGCCGTGTCGTGGGTCCATCGCAGACGCGACTCCACACGATGATAAACTTGCCGAGCCAACTGCGAGACTTAGAGCCACGCGGGCAAGGCAGCCCCGGCCTAAAGACTTGCTTACAAGGACGAGACGCTTAGCGGTTTGGCGTGCGGTGGTTCTCATACGTCCCAGATTAATTCGAGGACGCCCGGAATCTAGAAAATAGGGGAGCTAGGGAGCATTTCCCACTAGGGGCCGCTCAACTCTAACGGTTATAACGGTGCTGTGTAGGCACGCAGCGACTCTTTCAGGCGTGGCGGAATTTCGACCGAAGTAATTCTGCCAGAAGCATCGATTTCGCAGCACACGCATGTCGAACTTCCCGAGCAAATCGGCTCTGAGGATCGCGTGATTCGATACGCGTAAGTGACACTTTTGTTGCCGAGTCGAGAAACGTAAATGGCAATATCCAGCTCGTCTTCAAACTTTGCCGAGCCATGAAATTCAGAAGTGATTTTCACTCGAGGCCAGCTAATCGCTCGAATCGGTTCACCATCGGACTGAATCGATACAAGAACGCTAGAGCCCAACTTGCGAAGCAATGCATGCTCAGCTTGCTCGGCGTACTGAAGAAGTGCTGAGAAATGAACAATGCCAGCTGCGTCGGTCTCGCAAAATTCTACCCGACGCTTGTAATGAAAGACGTTGGCTGGCATGAAAACAACTCCAGACGATTAAATCGTCAAGAACCGGGCCTTGTTTTGGTGGCTACTCGCCTACGAACGGCATCAACGCCATGAAACGGGCTCGTTTGACGGCGCGAGTGATTGCGTGCTGACTAACAGCTCCACAACCATTCTTACGGCGGCCGACGATTCTACCGTGCCGATTGACAAGTTTCGTAAGAAGTTCGACATCTTTGTAGTCGACGTACATCGGGCGAGGACGCTTTCCTTCTACAAAAAGCGGATCTTTCTTCTTGATCTTAGTCCGAGTGCGAGTTCGCTTGCGGGGAGCTTTTTTGGAATTCAGAGGGCGACGACCGAAGGACATACTAAAGTTGCCAATTCAAAACACAAGGAAAACAAAAATAAGGCTGTATTGAGCTCTTATAGCGAGCTCAAGAATGTAACGAGACGATTGCGATGCTTCAAGAGTAAATCACACTTGTTGGAAAACATCATCTCGATTCACGACTATTTAGATCCGATCCGTGACGGAGTATGCTCGCGATCGGAGAGCCACAACAGAATTGGGGCGGCCACGAAAATCGAACTGTAAGTACCGACTACGATTCCAACAAACAGGGCATATGAGAACCCGTGAAGGGCCTCGCCTCCAAAAACGTAAAGTAAAAAGACGGCGAAAATGGTCGTCGCCGAAGTTAAAAGGGTCCGGCTGAGCGTTTGATTCACGCTTTGATTGATCATTTCTGAAGTTAGTTTAGGGCTCTTTCCCTTCACTTCCCGAATCCGGTCGAACACCACAATCGTGTCATTTAGCGAGTAACCTGCGATCGTCAAGAACGCCGCCACCATCGTCAAGCTAATCTTGAAATCCTCGATCAAAAGTGACGAAAGCGGTTGAAAGAGCCAGTGGCTGATAGCGATTGCAGTGAGGGTAATCAAAACGTCATGCATCAACGCAACCACGGCGGCCAAACCATAGGCGACTCGTTGGAATCGGAACCAAATGT
>JANODQ010000090.1:0-5686 GCA_031412775.1 Pirellulaceae bacterium
GCAAACGTTGTCTGCGCCGCTTTGGTTGCTGGCACTGTGCTTCCTTGTACCGTTGCTCGCAACTTGGACGGCCATGTCGCGATGGATGGATGCGCGACTGGACAACGTGTTTTGGTCAACTCATTTTTGTTTCCTTTTAGCGTTCCTTTTCATTCCCGCAATTCCATTGGCGGCCACCATTCTCACGTTGCCCCGCGGAATGAGCCCCGAGATTGCAAAAGAACTTGCCAAAGAAGCCGCCCGGCACCAAGGTTACGATCTATTGGATAATGAGAAGCAGCTTACTGTGTTTACTCCAAGACCAACCAACGTAGGCGTGAAACTCGATCCGACCGAAACGTTTTCATCGCTGCAGCAACAAGCTTTGTCAACACTTGAGAAGCGGGTCCGAGCGAAGACGGGACCGTTGTTGATTGAGCTCCACACGATGGATTACCTTCATGCCGAGACCACCCTTTGCATCGATCGAATTTTGAAAAACTTAGATGGTGAAATAGATGCAAAAACCGGAGAAGCAGGTACAGAAACGAAAGACATATTGTATTACCGATCCCTTTTAAAACTTGCATCGGACATTGTTGTGCGGGTGAGACTTAGCCATTTAATTCGCCAACAGGATCATTGCGACGTAATCGAAATTTGGTTGCTTCGAGAAATGCAACGCGCGAAAGATAACCCGGTTGCAAAGAGAATCGTTGGTGACAGTTTGTACGCAACGATCGCCCAGCGACTTTCCAATTCAAAAGATCGGAATGCTGCGAGGAAGCGAGCGGTGGCGCTGAGTTGGAAAGAATCGCAGATGCCACCACGCAACGGCCGACGCCAACCGGATAATGTTCCTTGGATTGCGCTTGGACAATACGGTCTTGACCGCGATTACGACTACGATCCGTCGTGGCTAAATCTTATTGTTAGAAGACAAAAGCTTTCGGCGTTGGCCTCAGAACTTTGGATGATCGCAAAAGAAGGGTCAACGGCTAGTAATGGACTTGAGAGTGATCGCAGGTCTGAATTAAGTTTTGAATCTCATTGGAATCGAATCGCATCGATCGTCGATGTTCCGGTTCAGTTCTATGGCATCGGACCGCGAGGCAAGTTTTTACGCGCTGATGACGTGAATCGATTCGTTTTTGAAACTGCCAGCTCGCAACGTCAATCTCCGGCAAGCCAATGGTTTGCAGGCTGGGAACGCGAAGCAGAATCGCTCGTCACCAAGGAGTCACCATGAAACGGTCGCAACATGTTCGTAACTGGAGAGAAGTCTCCTTGGGCTGGTTTCAATCGCCCATCGTGTTGGTCTGTATTCCCATGTTGGTCGTCGGAATTTTACTAGTATGGCCCGTGTTTAGCGAGTTAGAAGCAAGTCGCCAAATCAAAAATGAATTGAGGCTAATTTCACAGGAGGGCTTTCCTGCGACCGAAGATGCGATTGAACAAGAATTCATCGCGAAAACCTTCACGGAAGGGACGCTTGTGATGAACCGAATTGAGATACGCTCGAGGATACTTACGCATACGGGAAGGTCTTTGACGCTGCCTTATTTGGATGGAGACGTTCAGCCGCTTGCTGATTTAATCCCTGGTGTCCCTTGGCCTGAGGAAGCGAGGGCCGCAGAGTTTTTGCTGCACATCCAACCGCTGCTTGATGAGGTTAAACAGCTCGAGGAATTTCCTCGGCCCATTTGGATGCCTCGTTTGCCTACGAATAACCCTTTGAGGAAGGCAAACGTTGCTAGGCCTTACCATATCGAAGAAGTATTGAGACTCGCTTTTGATCACGCCGTTTATCACCAAGATAGTGAACGTGCGATGCAAGTACTTAGGTCCTTGGGGAGCTTACATGAATCGACCGACTGGGGACCAGGTGCTTATGAAGAAGCGATTCTTCACTCGAAGCAATCACTCTATGCGATGGTGAATCGATCGATGGTCTCAGGTATCTGGAGCAAGTCACAACTCCAGGAACTACGTCGACAAGTTGCAGAACCGCTTGATCTTTCCCAAAGATGGCGACGAGTCATCGCCTTAGGGATCGTAGGCTATGCACAGTGGGTAGATTCAAGGGGACTCATGGACATTCGAAGTGAAGTACTTCACGTAATTCGATCGCAGAGATACTGGAGAACCGTGTTCGATGGCTCCTTCGAATCCGTTGGTCAGCGCATTCATAAGCTGACTGTTCCAATGGACTTCAAGCTCACCGATCCGACGGCGTACGAAAGAGTTCAAACTAAGCAAGAGCCGAACGAGAGAGAGAGCTTCTTACCTACCTTGGTGTTCGGCCTGATCGAAGATTTATTCAATGTCGAATTATTACGAAGGCAAACTTTGGTGGTAATTGCGATCAAAGAGTATCAAATGGCAAATGGATATTGGCCTCGTCAGTTAGATGACCTCGAAGCGTTCGGTTTGACTGCCGACGATTGGTCGCCTCCGGGGCGACAGGAATGGAAGTACGAGTTCGATGACTCGGAAGCGAGACTTAGTTCGGTCGTGAAACCGATTTACAAAGTTCGAAGTCCGGGGACCGCTACCAAGTTTCAAGAGGTCATTCGTATTCGGTGACGCGGCAGCTATGTGCAGAGTGATGCGAGCTTTCGTCTTCTAAGCGACGGGCGACTTTGGGGTCACGGAGTTGACGAATTCACGACTGGTCGGGGGCCTAGTTCGATGGGGAGTTGGATGGGGCGGCCGGCTCGCTCGAGGTCGACCGTAACGGTGTCGCCTGCTTTTCTTCCGGCGATCATCTCGATCAGTTGTCGAAAACCGGTTACGTTTTTGCCTTCGAATTTCAGAATGACATCGCCTCTTTGAAGGCCAGCTTCGCGAGCGGGAGAGGGACCTGGGCGAGCGAAGTCTTGGACTTCGGCGGCACTCGATCCGTCACGTAGCATGACTCCCAACCAGCCGCTGGTTGTCTTGGATTTGGTGATGATCGAATCGTAGACAACGCGCGCGAGATTACTTGGAATTGAGAAGCTTACGCCGCGATAGGTTGGCCCCAAGATGGCCGTGTTGATTCCGACTAATTCGCCACGACCATTGACGAGCGGGCCTCCACTGTTGCCGGGGTTGATCGCGACGTCGCTTTGCATAAGATCGCTCGAGTCGGGGGCAAGGCCTGACGAAAGCTGATAGCGGGAGTCGCTTAGGTCAACACGATGCTTGCTACTGAGTATTCCGAAGGTAATCGAACCGGTGAGACCGAACGGGCTTCCGATCGCCCAAACGGGTGAGCCCACTGCACAAGTATCGCTGTTTCCCCATTCCATCGCTGGGAGATCGGTCTTGTCAATTTTAAGCACCGCCAAATCGCGATCACGATCGAAACCGATCATGCGAGCCGTGTGTTGCGCGTCGTCGCTCATTCGTACTTCGATCACCTCGCCATCTTCAAGCACGTGATAGTTGGTGATGATGTAGCCAGCTTGATCGACTAAGACGCCGCTCCCTTGGCCTTGCTTGAGCCGATCTGTCAAAGGGGAATCGGTCTCGGAAAGTAGTTCTTCCAAAGAGTCCGCTGTGGGGGAGCGTTTGATATTGATATGGACGACGCTTGGGGTAACGCGTTGACTAACCAATTCCGAGATTCGCGATAATCCATCCAGCGAGACATTCTGAAGCTCGAGCCCTGCGGCTTCATGTTGAGCTCGCAATTGACCGCGATACCAGGAATATCGCGATGACTCCAACAGCGGCGGCAAGACCCAGCGAATCGTAATTAGCAAAACGACAACCACTGCCAAGCTCAGCAGCGTGGAAAAAAACATGCTCGTTGCGGTAGGCGAATAGGCCCCCGGCTTGATCGATTCCAAAGTATTTGCGACAGTGTCGTTCGGAGTTGCCGCGACTACTTTTGTAAGATGTGATTCAGCACTCTCCGGCGAAACTGCTGGATTGGAGTCCAAGGGGTCTTCATTCAGCATGCTATTACATCCTGTGCGACGAATTCACAAACGCTACAACTTCAGTTTACTCTCTGTAGAGTCTAGTATGTTGAGAAGCCACCTAAAACTTCCTTTGTAGAAACATTCTCTTTCAATCCCCAAATCAAACCTCATTTTTCGATTCTGACACTTATGGCAAATCCTCTCTCCAGCACTCCGGTCAACTCCCTTGCAAGTCGAATTACTCAACAACTATCGCAGGTCGTGCTTGTGGATCCGCATTCACACATCAATCCGCTCAATGCAACGGCCGTCAATTTGGCTGATCTGCTGGGATATCATTACTACACCGAACTGGCCCATTCGTCCGGTCTGGCAAAGGAACAGATCGAGGAGCCCGGAATTTCTCCCAAGGAAAAAGTCGCCCGGTTGATGACCATGATGCGACCGATCAACAACACTGTGCAGTGGTCGTGGATGGTCGATTTATGCCAAAATCTTTTCGGATGGGACGAACCAACGATCGACCTGAAAAACTGGGAACAGCTGTACGACTTGGTCGATTCCAAGTGCAACTCCCAAGGCTGGGAAAATACCGTCCTAGAAAAATCTCGCGTCGAGTCGATCTTTCTGACCAACGATTTTGATGATCCTTTGGAAGGATTTGACCTCAAGCGATATATCCCTTGCTTGCGAACTGACGATCTGGTTTTTCATTTCGCCAAGCCGGAAGTTCGCAAACGCTTGGAAGTATGTACAAAGTCTTCCGTCACGAACTTAGCGACGCTGAAGGCAGCGATAACTAACCGTTTCGAACATTTCAAATCGAAGGGCGTGAAGGCATGCGCTATCTCGCTTCCGCCAAGCTTTGCTCCAATTAAAGTATCCGACGAGTCGGCTTCGCAAGCACTGGACGACATTCTCGCGCATGGCGTCTCTGCTACGACCCCATCGCTCGAATCGCTCTCTCGCTGGATTTTCTGGAATCTTGCAGATCACTGCAATGAGTACAAGCTCCCGTTTGATTTGATGATCGGAGTCAATCGACAGGTCTATCCAACTGGCGTTTATCAAGGCCAAGATCTCTACGACAGTCGCGTTTCGTTGATTCAATACGCACCGCTCCTAAATGCGTTTCCGAAGGTGACTTTTCCGATCTCCGTTCTTGCCTCAGTGACCAATCAAGAGCTTGTCGACTACGCCTGGATTTTTCCCAACGTTGTCACCAATGGGCACTGGTGGTACAGCAACACCCCATCGATCATCGCTCACGATCTTCGAGCAAGACTAGAGGCGATTCCACGCACAAAACAAATCGGGTATTACAGCGATGCTTATAAGATTGAGTTTATTATGCCTAAGTTCAATATGTATCGTTCCATCCTAGGCCGCGTTTTAGCAGACGAGTTCGTCGGTAACCGCGGCTGGACCGAGGAGGCGTGTGTTGAGCTTGGTACGGAAGTTTTACGAGGTAACGTGGAGCGTATTTTTAAGTAATCCTTTGGAGTGCTGCGACTTGTCGCAGCTTTCGGGAGAGCAATGTAACGAAAAGAAAGACTCTCGCGTGACAACTGAACCGATTGGTTAGCAAAGACTTTTTAGATTGAAGACCAAGAGATAAGTCTTTAAGCTCCGCCAAGTCGGAGCAGTCCAAAAGCCTTTGGAGTGCTGGGACTAGTCACGAATGGCACTTGATTAAGCTTTCACGATATTTTTTCGACTACCGGTAGCTTGTTTTTGGTTTGCTTCTACGAAGGCTGGCAGTAATCGCCGATTTCTAGGCTTCTGGTTGGGAGTCT
>JANODQ010000091.1:0-5968 GCA_031412775.1 Pirellulaceae bacterium
ATCGCTCATCTCAATCGCCGTTGCGATAGCTCGTTCAAGCAGCGATTCCTTCACGACGCGTTTGCGATCGTACTGACTCATCGAATCGGAATCAGATCCACCTCGGGGAACTCGGTACGCGGCGACTTGCGAGACGAGAACCAGTAACCCTTGGCGGTGAACTGTCGCTTGGCGGCACCAACCACGAATTGCTTCTGTTCGTCGTTCTAGCTGCGACGCATCGTCACATTCGCGCAGGCTGGATGGATGCAGTGCGACATGCTTCCACATTTGGGCTAGAGCGGTAAGAAACGTTAGGTGCTGGCCAAGTCGCCGTGACTCGGCCATCAATTCATCTTGAGTGTCCGACTCTTCTTCAAAGATCGGCGCATCGTTACCATCGTCGGTGCTATCTTGATAGACCACGTCATCATAAGCGGCACCGAACATCGATGGATCTTCGTCTTCCATGGACTCGTCACCGCCGGCGAGTGCTTCGTCTCGAGATCGCTTTGGACGATTTCCGTTGGAGCTGCCATTTGGCTTTCCAAGAGCGAATTTAGGCGGGCTCAAAAACTCTTCGCCGTTGGCTTCTACATAATCGAAGAAGCGTTCGATCGTTGACCATCGAGCGGTGTTAGTGTGTGTGCCAGAGCTATCGAGCTTTTCAAGCCATTGACGGGCGAGTTCTGAGAACGATACCGATCCGCTCTGCAGTCCTACGCGATTGGCTTGGCTAAGCCAGTAGACCAGAAGGCTCATAGCACCGATGTAATCTTTACGTTCTAAGAGTGCTTCGATGACAAGCGCATAGGCCTTCGGCGATGCAAACATCTCGGCATGTTCTGCCCAGAAGCGAATGTTTCCAGAAGCGGCTCCACCTTGATGCCACAATTGCAAGGCGGTCGCTACCAATTCGGCAGACTCCACCGAATCTTGTGGATCGGTTGCTTGAAGATCGGCAACTTCGTGGGCTGCATATTGTCGCCACCAGGAGGCCATGCCTTCGAATTGCATGCGGACTCTTTGGCAGACCATCGTGTTATTGGATGCGGCTGCTTCACGCCATAGCCGTGAGAGAAAACCAAAAACGGTTTCCATCAAATGAACAAGTTCGTCAACGCGCGAGTCATGCACAGCCGAATCGGGGCCGTGGAAGCGACTGAAATTTCCAGCGAACCCTAAGATGTTCCACGGATCAACCAGAGCACCGCATTGAATACCGCGTTTAATCAGGTCATCTATTTCCGGAGCGATCTCACCCGCTTGATCCAACTCGCCACGCTTCAGTAGCTGATTTCCAATTGTCAGCAAGCAATCGATGCGACAAAGGATTCTCGCCGAAGGGACTTGCACATCATCGGACTCTTCTTTTGCTGCCAGCGGGCTTCCCATGCGGGCAAACAAGCGAGCAAGCTGGACATGTGCGAGCTGTGTTGCTCGCATTCTTGCGAGTCTTGTATTGAGATGTTGCCGCGCGCCACCGAAAGGTTGTCGGCGGCGTGATTCTTCGTCTCGAAGTCGTTCCGCATGAGCACTATCCATACGACGAATCAACTGTGAATAAAAAGCATCACGATACTCCGCGATCGGATTTAGTAAGTCCGAAAGGGATGTGTTCGAAGAGTAAGTATTTGGTGCCGATCCGCATACTCCAGAAGCCATTAACATCGTACCGGCTAGCACCGCTGCCGCTTCAAAGACCAGTTCTTGCACGGGAAGCTTGCTATCATCATTGAGTCGTGCAAGCAAAGCATCTAGCGTGACTTGCTGAATGACAAATCGTCGATAGTTTCCGTCAAGATCGATAAGGTTCGGATCCCACTGACCAAAATGATAGTTGGGTCGTTTGTTGACTGGGTGATCAAAGTCGTACGCTCGAGGGTCTAAGGCTAATTCAGATAGCATGTCCAGTGAGAAATGTGCCGCGCGAAGAACATCGGGTTCTGTGCTTCGAAGAATGTTCATCGCTTGAGAGATGATGTCGAAATACGGACCGTGTGCGACTCCTACGTTTTCAATATACAGCGGTATCGGACGAACCCATTCGTGAGGATACGCTTGCTGTCGTTTGCCTTCTAGAACAGCGATCGGCCTGTAACCGATGTAGTCATTTAGCCTTCGGATAGCACCATCGACGATTCTATCTGTTTCGTTCCATGGGCCTCCTTCGGATAGAACAGCTTCCATGACTCGTCCAAGAAAAAGCCCATTAAAAAGTGCTTCCGGTTCCTGATGGAACAGGAGGTCGCTGTGATAGTCCATATAGCTGGGCATCACATGCGACCAGATAAGCTTCAGAACACTTTTCGCTTGATCGTTTTCACGAAAGAACGGGCGATCTTGTTCAAGCAGAGAAAGCCTATCTTGAAACCATTGTTGCAAAGTCAACCATGCAGGCATCCCCGCGTATGGGCTTGGAGATGTCTTGGAAACAGGTGCGGCTCCATCGGCCGCCAAGTCGGACTTACTGTCGGACTTACTGTCGGACTTACTGAGAGCGTGCTGCTGGCTGCTATGATTGATGGTGGTGTGGAAACTGGCCCCCGCGCTCGCTAAAGCCCAGCCGTAAAGTCGGTTGATGGCTGCGAGCGTCTTGGGGTCTGATCTTCCCGACGAGACGTGCAGGTATCCAAGCACCTGAACCAAATCTTCGTCTCGACCTACTGAACGATCCACGCAAACAACCTTCGCCAATTAATAGGAATACTACGACGCACCCTCTTGGTGCGACACTCGCCGGCGGTTATATGGTAAGTCCGATCGAAAAAATGGTCTAGACGACCCATACCACTAGACGACCCATACCAAACGGTCCGCTCCATATTCTCCATTGGCTTGTCAAAAGGCCTTTCGATGGGCAATTGTGGAGAAGGAAGTTCGTCGTAGGTCTTGATCAGCACGGCTTTTATGAGTTAAGACCCAGCGTAAGTCATCGACAGCCCTCTCCCCAAACCGACCAACGCCCCCGCGTATCCATCAACAAAAGCAAACTAACTCCTCTGTGAAGATCTCAATTGCAACACGTCTAAGCTCAGGAGATGTCCAGCTTTGAAGAGCCCTAATGGACGCAACCCCTACGACGTCATCCCAAACAACGCGAGCCAAGAGAACACCCGTCAAGGCGACGCCCGTCAAAATGACCAGAGTGGTGAAAATCGCGGCGAAGGGGCCGTCGCGGTCAACCCTCAGGACGCATGGGACAGGCTCTATGGGTGGGTTTACGGCCTTCTATTTGGGCTGCACTTTGCCGCGATAGGATTTGCTTGGATTCCGCTTTTCACGAAACTACGCGAGCTCCACGGACAGCGAACAGCCGCCATTTGCGGCAGCGGCCCTTCGATTGCCGCGATCCTGACGCTGTTCCTCTTTCTTGCCGTCGAGTCGCGTTGGCCACATATTCGGCGGCGATTGTGGTGTGCCGGTGCGGAAGCAGGCATGGCGGTCTGCTATTTAGTTGCCTTCGTCATGCTTTACTTCCTTCCAAGCTACCTTGCAGGCTCGGCAAGTATCCGCGTCGAGTGGATTTTGCTCCCGATGTTTATCGTGATGGGGCTCTGTCAAGCGTCGGGAAATGCGCTGATTTCAAGCATGATTGTGGCTTCTCGCTTTCACGCGAATCTTCCACGGTTTCGAGCGATCGGGTCGCTGGGATATGCCTTAGTTGCACTTGCTATGGACAATCTCGTGGCTCCAAGCCAGGGCCTCGTCTTCGCAGCAGCGACGGCCGTCCTCGGAGCTATCGTTTGTGGATTCTTGCCCAAAATCAAAGTCGTAGCAACCACTGCCAACACGGAGACACTGCTCCATTCGAATCGATGGAATAGGCAGCTTCCTATTCTGGTTCCGTTGCTAGTCATGTTGTTTTTAACAGGTACCTCCGAGCAATTTCATACGCTCTATGCTCATCAGTTTGCGACCGAGCATTTTGGTGCCTCGGGAACAGATTGGATTGGTTTTGCGGTACTCATTGAGATTTTTGTTCTGTTTATTTACCCAGCAAAACCGACCGGTTGGCTTGCAACCCTTATCTTGGTCCAACCGCTCGCATGGTTGCTTCTCTTTGCATCTTGCACCATCGGTGTCGAAAGCTCGCCCTGGTTTGCTTATGCAATTTTGTTACAAGGTTTCAACTGCGCAGGCGTCGTGATGGTACAGCAACGAGTCGGTCGGATCCTTTCGGATGTGAGCGCTCAAGCTACGATATTGTTTGCACAAGGATCAGGATGGCTGATGGCAAATGCACTGGATGCATTTGTTCTCGGCGAGGGGACTTCCGTAGTGTGGCGAACCGCTCTTCAGTTCAGTGTCGCCTCACTCGCAGTCGCATTGGTCGCACTGGTTATTCAGTGGAAGCAAACGGAAAGCAAGTAATCGTTGTGCGATGTTTTCTCTGTGCTTTCGGTGCCTCTGTGTTTTAAAAATGATCTCGGGAATGCTTATCAAAGGTTTACAGGCAGTTTGATCATCAAAACATGCGGTCGATTCTGTTTTATTCGTCGATTCAAATCATAGTTTATCGACGGTGCAAGTCGGTTTGAGAATGGTGACGAATGAGGTTTGAAACAAAGAGGCACGGAGGACACAGAGTTATGGTAGCGTGGAGTGGGATGTGGCGGAATTCAGCTGCCCCTCGTTGTTCAGTTGGAGCAAGCAGTAGGCTCTATTTCTTAGCTGTTGTTCAAGCATTTGCTTCTTTCCGATATGCTGTTTGGCTACTCGCGTCCAAAATTTGTTGAAGAATTACCAAAAGAGCATTTCCTGCTTCCTGTTGCCTGACAAAGCGAGCCTCAAAATCTAAGTCGTGCTGTGGACATGGAGCGTTCAACTGCCTCGGAATCGTGGTAACCGATTCAATCGAGGAAATAGTCCTACGAGCAATCGATATAAAAACATTTCCATCTTGTCCCGATGGAGCTCCCGGGCCCAAGTGCCCCGTGATGGCGGCCGCAATAGTTGCTTCAGGAGTTTTTTTCAGAACAGAAATGGCAAGCTCAGTCGTCACGCGATGACTCACTGGACCGATTTGCGGGGCGTCAAGTATCGCTTGATCGACTTCAAGCCACTGGTGCTTGCTGTCGTTTCGATAAACGACCAAGGAACCGCAAAAGCATTCCGAGATCCCTGGAATCATTCCGAATTGCGACGCAACCCAACCAGATGTACAGCTTTCAACCAACACAAGTCGGTTGTTACTGCTTTTCAAGAGATCTCTAATCCGAAGTGTTATATCATTCATGGCTTTACGGCGTTCGAACAAGTTGCAATTAAAACTCACTAACGAATCACTCTTTCAGCATAGCGACATACTCGATCCAGAAGACTCTGAGATTGCGTTTCGAGCACAATAGCCGCAGCGGAACCAAACAGAGTTTTATCGAGCTTCAACGTTTGATCTGCCTGTTCAGAATTATCTTCCATCTCGATCAGGATTCCAAAGCTTTGCGAAGGTGACGAAGGATCTACTTCGGTCGTCGCTTGGGTAGCAACCCTTCCGCGATCAGGCTTAGAAAATGCTTGGCTGATCTCTAACGACGCGATGTCAGAAAGGCTCACAACACGGCCGTTTCGGACCTCAGTCGGATAGGCTGCGAGAATGAATCGAGCGCGAGTCCCCATCTGAATTTGCGAAAGGGTGTCTTCATCCACAGTCGCACTTATTCGTAAGCATTCGCCTCGAATGAAAACACCGATAGCTGTTCCTGCCGGTAACCAACGTCCAACGTTGCTTTCATTTTGGACTGAGTAACCGGCTTCGCTACGCAGAGGCTTTCCAATACCGCTTTCCAATGTCGAATCGATTTGTTCGGGAGGCGGTAACTCAAGTGGACGCCAATCAACCGATGCTAGCATATCAGAATCTTTTTGTTCTTGATCGCTTACCGCTGTCATAACTTGCATCGAGTCGAGTTGTGATTGGATTTGCTGCTGAGTCTCGCTGGCGATGGAGGCCTGAAGCGAAAGCTTCTCTAAGGGGTAAGCCGCCGAT
>JANODQ010000092.1:0-17164 GCA_031412775.1 Pirellulaceae bacterium
GCTGCACCTCAAAGCGGACCTGCGGATGGTTATGCCGGTGTCATTGAACCGCGATACCATACCGACTTGGGGTTTCGTGTGCTCGGAAGAATCGTTGCTCGCGACGTGAACGTTGGTGACATGGTCAAGTCAGGGCAGCGACTTGCCGCACTCGATCCGGAGCTTTTGGAAGTTGCCGTGCGATCGCAAGAAGCAACACTTTCAAACGTGAAAGCGCAGTTGGTAAACTCCGAGTCGAATTTGAAGCGGCAAACAATTCTTTTGGCGAAAAACATTACCCCACAAGCAGAATTTGACGCGGCTGTACAAGCGAACGAAGCCGCTGCATCAGCGGTTAGCCAGGCTGAAGCGAATCTCGATAAGGCCCGTGAGCAACTTGGCTACGCGAATCTCATTGCGGACATGGATGGAGTAGTCGTTAGTATCGACGCAGAAGCTGGGCAGACGGTAGCAGCAGGACAAACGGTCGTCTCCATCGCAAGCCCTGATTCTCGAGAAGCGGTCGTCGATATGGGAGAGGATATCACGGCAACACTAACGGCGGGTTCGGAGTTTAGAATCATTCTCCAAATCAGCCCGGACTTTGAAACGATTGGACGAGTCCGTGAAATCGCTCCTCAAGCAGACGCATCAACGCGAACGCGGAGAGTACGGATTACCCTAGACAACCCTGCCGAAGCTTTCCCTCTCGGGTCGAACATTACCGTCATTCCTAAGCAAGCGGTTCCTACCAATATCCGCTTGCCTCATTCAGCAATACTCAGTCGCGATAGCGCGAGCTTTGTATGGATCGTCGACCCGGAAAACAAAAAAGTAAATCGTGTTCCGGTCAAAATCGCGAGCCAAGATGAATTGGGAGTCGAGATCGCACAAGGAATCGAAGCCGGATCACGCGTGGTGACGGCTGGTGTGAATAGTTTGACTGATGGCCAGCCGATTCGTTGGAACCCAGGAGATATGCAGTGAAGGAATTCAATCTTTCGGACTGGGCTTTGAAGCATCGCTCGCTCGTTTGGTACTTCATGCTGGTCTCGTCAGCACTCGGTGCTTACTCCTATTTCAATTTGGGTCGCGAAGAAGATCCCGATTTCACGATCAAAACGATGATCATCCAGGCTTATTGGCCCGGTGCGACGGTCGAAGATACGATCAGCCAGGTCACCGATCGGATCGAAAAGAAAGTCGAGGAGATCCCGCAGTTTGATTACGCGCGCAGTCTCACACGGCCCGGCGAAACGACCATCTTCATCAATCTTAAAGACACGACAAAAGCCAGTGAAGTCCCGACCGCTTGGCTTCGCGTTCGCAATCTCGTCAGTGACATTCGCGGGCAGTTTCCTTCGGGTGTGATTGGTCCGATCTTTAATGATGGCTTCGGTGATGTTTTTGGAAATGTTTACGCGTTCACCGCTGATGGAATGAGCCAACGACAACTCCGCGATTATGTTGAAGCCGCGCGAGCAAGAATACTCACCGTTCCCAACGTTGGCAAAGTCGAACTGATCGGAGCTCAAGATGAAGTGGTTTATCTGGAGTTCTCTACACGTCAGCTTGCTGCGCTCGGGCTGTCGCAACAGCTCGTCGTCGACGCGATTCGAGCTCAAAACGCAATTGCTCCCTCGGGGACCGTGGAAGCTCAAGGCGAACGCGTCAGTATTCGCGTGAGCGGTCAGTTCACTTCTGAAGAGAGCATTCGGTCCATTAATTTACGCGTGAATGATCGCTTCTTTCGCTTGCGAGACGTTGCGACGATCCGTCGGACTTATGTCGATCCACCACGTTCGCTATTTCGATTCCAAGGCGAACCTGCGATCGGGCTTGCGATCGGGATGAAGCCAAAGGCGAACCTGCTCGATTTTGGAGCGGCCGTCGATAAGGCGATTGCGAAGATCGAAGCCGACTTACCGATCGGTGTTGGAATTCATTTGGTCTCTGATCAGCCGATGATTGTCGAAGAAGCTGTCGGTGGTTTCACCAAGGCGCTCTTCGAAGCTGTTGTGATCGTCCTGGCTGTTAGCTTCGTAAGCTTAGGAGTCCGCGCTGGCTTGGTCGTGTCGCTTACGATTCCGTTGGTTTTAGCAATCACCTTTGTTGCGATGCAGTATTTTCAGATCTCGCTTCAACGCATTTCTTTGGGAGCTTTGATTATCGCACTTGGGCTGCTAGTGGATGATGCGATGATTGCCGTGGAGATGATGGTTGCAAGATTAGAAGTCGGTGACACGCTCGAAAAAGCCGCCACTTATGTTTATACGTCGACCGCATTCCCAATGCTGACCGGGACCTTGGTAACGATCGCCGGATTCATGCCAGTCGGACTGAATGGTAGCGCGGCGGGTGAGTTTACTTACACGCTGTTCGTTGTGATCGGCGTTTCGTTGATTGTGTCATGGGTAGTTGCGGTTGTTTTTGCGCCGCTCTTGGGGGTAACGCTGCTTCCGAGGACGATGCGTCATTCACATGGAAATAAGGGATGGTTTGCGAAGGGATTTGAAATCGTCTTATTGGCTTCGATGCGTTGGAGATGGGTAACAATATTGTTCACCGTCCTGCTGTTTGCGGCCTCGATCTATGGAATGCGACATGTTCAACAGCAATTCTTTCCAAGTTCCGATCGAAATGAAATCATCGTCGATTGGACTGTTCGGCAAAACTCATCGATCCTTCGTACACGCGATGAGATGGATCGCTTTGAGAAGAGCGCTCTAATTGGTGATTCTGATATCGAGCGATGGTCGTCCTATGTTGGACAAGGTGCTGTGCGGTTTTTGCTTTCGTTCGATGTCCAGCCGCCATCACCAAACTTTGGTCAGATTGTAATCGTTACCAAAGACATCGAAGCACGAGAACGTGTTCGAGCCAAATTGATCGATATTGTTGAGAAAGAATTTGTTGGCACAGACGCTTATGTCCATCTATTGGATATAGGCCCGCCTGTTGGGCGCCCCGTGCAGTATCGAGTCAATGGTCCTGATATTCAGGTTGTTCGGACGCTTGCGAAAGATCTAGCCTCGAAAGTCGGAACAAACAACAACATCGAAAGCATTATCTTCGATTGGAATGAGCCGGGACGCGTCGTCAACGTTGACATCCTTCAAGATCGCGCGGCTCAATTGGGAATCACTTCTGAGGTCATCGCGGGAACACTTAATGGGATAGTCGGCGGTTCTAGCTTTACCGAAATCCGAGATAACATTTACTTAGTGAATGTGGTCGGTCGTGCTTTAGACAGCGAGCGGACCGCGATTGAAACACTTCAGAATTTGCAACTCGCAACCAAGAACGGCAAATCGGTCCCGTTGGCTGCGATTGCCACGATTCGGTATGAACTAGAGCAACCTGCGGTGTGGCGTCGTGGGCGAATTCCAACGATCACGATCAAGGGAAGCATTCCAAGTACGATCCAACCTGCAACGGTCGTCAAGCAGCTCAAGCCGGATGTCGATTCATTTATCGAAACACTACCCGCTGGATATAGCATCATCACAGGCGGGGCGGTTGAAGAGAGTGCCAAAGGCCAAGGTCCGATCTTGACCGTCGTGCCGCTGATGATGTTCACGATGGCAACGATTTTGATGATCCAACTGCAAAGCTTTCAACGCTTGTTCCTGGTTGTCGCGGTGGCACCGTTGGGACTGATCGGGGTTGTTGCCGCCTTGCTACCGACTGGCGCTCCGATGGGGTTCGTGGCTATCTTAGGTATCCTGGCATTGATAGGAATTCTGATTCGAAACTCAGTCATTCTGATTGTTCAAATCGAGACGCTTCGGGAGGAAGGGCTTCCTGCGTGGAACGCTGTCTTGGATGCTACCGAACACCGAATGCGACCGATCATGCTGACCGCTGCGGCCGCAAGTTTAGCACTCATACCGATCGCCTCGGAAGTATTCTGGGGACCGATGGCCTACGCAATGATGGGCGGCATCATCGTCGGAACGGTTCTCACACTCCTGTTTCTACCAGCTCTATATGTGGCCTGGTTTAGAATATCCGAGACAAAGAAAGCGGCGTAAGACAAAGATCTGAGACATCACGGTTCAAACATGCTGTTGTCATGAGTGTTACTCCGACTTCGCAATTTTCCAGAGCTTTGTATTGCTGCGAACTAGAAGCGAATCATCCGAAACCGCTGGTGAACCGAGAACCATTTCACCGAGTTCATTCGTGGCGATTATCTCTGCAGATTTTTCGCCGATAGCCACGACGAAGCAGCGCCCCGTATCGGTAAAGACGTAGAGGTTGTCTTTGCACACAACGGGTGTCGACCAGATAGATCCCGAATCGGGCAAACGCGTCTTGTATCGAATGCTTCCATCTTGAGCGTCAGCGACCGTCAGCACGCCCCCTTTGATCGCAACAACTGTTGCACCGAAGACAATTGGCGACGAGTTACCAGGTTCCAGTTTGTTGCTTTGCCAAAGTTTGTCGAGCTTGTTGGTCGTAGTATTCCATTGATACGAAGTCATGCCGTCGGCGGCAATGTAAAGTCGATCGTCGACTGCGAGGGCTGAAGAAATAGTGGATGCTCCCTTGTCGAGCGTCGCAAGCTTTGCACCGCTTCGTGCATTGACTACGGTCACATCGACCCCCGAAGTAAGAACGACCATGCTCTCGGAACCTTGACGAAACCAAGGTACGGGCGAAGACCAGTTCGCTTGATGCGGACGTTCTATCTTCCAAAGCAAATCGCCACTTTTTGTATCTAGACCCGCAGCGAACGATTCGCCTTGGCATTCGACTTGTACCACCATAGTGTCTTCAATCACGAGTGGCGAGCTACTCATTCCGGTATCGTTTCCGGACTTTGGAAACTCGCTACCAAGCGATCTGTACCAAACGACTTCTCCTTTCAGATTAAGAGCGACCAAATCGTTTGAGCTATAAAAAGCAAAGACTAGTTGACCATCGCTGGCTGGGGTTGGGGCTGCGTTTGCGCTATAGGGATGACAGAACGGGCGACCGCGAGCAACTAAGTTTTGTTCCCAAAGCGTTTCACCGGACTTGGCAGAAACGCTGGTGATGAAAATCCTTCGTTGGTCCATGCCGCTGCTGCTGGTGGCGATGACTTGTCCATCCACCGCAATCGCTCCACCAGCACTTCGCCCGGGGAGATCAACTTGCCAGGAGACATTTTTGCCGCTTGCTGCATCAAACTGGATTGGTGGCGAAGCTTCTGGTTGGTGCGAGGACGCTGCCGGGCCGCGGAATTGCAACCACTGCGATGTTTCGGAACTTGCGTATTGCAAGGGGATCACGCCTAAGAGTAAACCGAGTCCATAACGCATGGTAAATTTTTCTAGTAAAGTTTCCTAATGGATGGGCTGGAGTAAAGTGTTCGCTGAGTTGAAGGTGCTTAATGAAATCCTACTTTGGTAACACTGCCGTTCCGTCGGCTTCGCAAATTCGGATTTGAAATTTCCAGTCTTGCGCCCATCCTTGGGTTTGTTCGTTTTGGCAAAGTTTCAACACTAGTCTATTAATACCGGGCTTGGCTTTTGCGATCGCAATGTATTGGTCAATTTCCATGCTTGCATGGTACACCTCGTTGCTTGTAACTAACTCACCGTTCCACCAAACCTTATTGGCATTGATAGTACCCAGTCGAAGTTCGATATCTTTTGCAGTCTCGAATTCGAACGTCTGAAAAGGGTAAACGATTGCGCCTTTTTCTTTGTTGTAGAGTTCGGCAAGATTCACAACGCCTTCTTGATTGTCGGTCGTGTGTTGTATCCATCGTGCTGAACCACTCTTGCCGGCGTACTCAGCGGACAGGTCTGATTTGTTGCCAATAAGATCGCTTTCGACTGGATAGACCGTGTCAAAGTGTGCCTCGCCGATGTTATCGAAAGGACCAATCAGATTCCAGTGGTTCACGAATCCAAAGTGTTTGATCATGTCGACGGGTTGTCCGAGGTCGCTAAGTTTTCTAGCGATCGCGATCACCTGAGTTGGTTGACGAGCGGAAGTAAAAAGCGAATTAAGCTTCGTTGTCTTGGCTGCTTTGTCAGAAATGTCTTCAGCCCGAGTTAACGCCAATTCAATGGCGGCGAATCGCAACTCGAGGCTTGGGTCCCCGGTCATGGAAGCAAGTTTTTTGTTGCGTTTTTCGCTATCGTTTGCTGTAAGCCACTGAAGCACCATGTATCGTGCTTCTCCATCATTGGTCGTGTTTTGTAAAAATTCATCGAGTTGACTAATGAGTGCAGAACCCGACTTGCGATAGAGTGAGTTGGCCACCATCGCTAAATAGTTACGGCCAACAGGTGTGGCATCTTTCATCGCGGTCAGGACCGGAATCAAGTCTGCTCCAGATGCTTGTTGAAGCGACGCAACTGCTGGGACCGCTTGACGGTTTCCATCATCACTTGGCGCAATCGTTCGAAGCGTGGTGATTGCTTGTGAGAAGTCGTTTGCGTGGATTAATCGCGCCTGGCTGCAAGTCCAAGAAATCGCAGCGGCAATAAGTGCGACAAGTAAAAGTCTTGCACATATGGAATTCTGCAAACGAATCATGGTTGGTTCCTAATGTTGTTCACCTGACAAAAGTTCAACGTGCCGCAATGAGACTTGGGTTCGTTGGAATCGAGTTAGCCTTTTTCCATCGCGGTTGGTGCTGGATCAGCTTTCCAAAGTCGATACTTTACTTCGACGCCTTCAGGAACGTATACAACCACTGGTAGTTTGCTGTTGTACCGAAGTAGCTTCGGCTCGCCGCCTGTGGATATGAAGCGATTGACTTTGGGTTCGCTGGGATCGACGCCCATCAAGGTCCCTGCCATTGGTCCAAGTTCTTTCAAAACAAATCGCGTGAATCCCCATCCTTCGATATTAACCGATTCGACCGATCCACCGAAAAAGAATCGATTGTGCTTGTCGGTTTCAACCGTTTTACCGACGATTAATTCGACTTTGAAAGCATCTTCATCTTCTTGCGTGGGAAGGTGCAAGACAAATCGAACCATGCCAGGTTCGGCTGGCGGGAAAGCCTTCATGTTGTCTTGCGCATGGGTTTTCATAACCATCGGCGAACAAATAAATGCGATTGCAAGAAGTAATTTTTTCATGTTTTCCAGTCCTTATAGAATCGAGAGTGGACTTCGAGAGTAGACGTTGAATTGATGTCTGAATCGTATCACGATTGGCGACGGTTGTGTAATTATCGAAACTCCACTTCGTAGCGGCGTCTGTTCGCTGAAGGAAGCACGGGCGGTTTCGCTTTTCGAAATTTTCGCCAGTGATTTTGGAAACTTATCAGGTTCATTATGGTATCGAGGGCAAAGTACGCTTGCTCAATCACCTTGGGAAAGCTACGGTCTAACTCGTATCGCGGTTTTCCCTAAGAAATTTTCGTACGCCACTTTGGAATTTCCTATCCACAATGTCGAAGAAGACTGTTCCCTTTGATTATGTCGAGCCACTTGGGGCTCGTGTTCTAGTCCGCAAGGACGAGCCTAAACGCGAAACCAAGGGAGGGATCGCGCTTCCCGAGACAGCAGAAATCCCAACCATTACGGGGCGAATTGTTACGATTAGTCGACAAGTGGAGCTAGATGAAGATTTCCCAATCAAGCAGTACGACAAGGTTCTCTTCCACCCAAAGAACGCCATCCCCGTCGACTTCGAAGCAGACAACCAGTTGTTCGTAGTCCCCGTCGAAGACATCGTGGCTGTCTTTCGAAGAAAATCGGCCGACGAATAGACCTGACGAATAGACCTGACGAATAGATCTACAGCTTAGTCAGTTTTAAGTTTTCCGTTAATTCGCACTCGTTTTCGTACTCGTACTCAATGAAATGGTACTCGTGCTCGTGCTCGATCCGACAGCAGCTCACCAATCAAGTAAAAGTATTGGTCTACGCCTGGGTACGAGTACGAAAATGCGAGAATCTAGGCCATATTTCGCTCCATGCCACCACAAGCTCTGTGTCCTCCGTGCCTCTGTGTTTCAGTTCTCCTCGATTCCTCCTGTCAAGCAAAGTAAACTCATTCGCTCGATCCCGTATTTCGGAAACACAGAGGCACAGAGATCACAGAGGAACACGAAGGCATTTCGTAATTCTCGAACGTAATACTGCTGGCGTTCGGCGAGAAGTGTCAAATCTAGAAGTCTTAATCTGGACGATCTCTTCTGCGAACCGGCTTGCCGGCATGTACGTAGCTAGGGAAAATAGTGGGATGATCTGAACCCAGCTTGCCTGACCGGCGTTGTTGATGCGTCCAAAGCGGGTATACTTTTCGCCATCCCACCGGTTGTGCTAGACTCACCGCCAATGTTTTTCAGCAAATTTCTTCAGAACGCGATGAATCCAACTCTATGAGCAAGTCATCTGAGACCAAACGCACGATGATCGAGGCCGATGGGCTTTCGAAGTTTTATGGACCTTTCGCAGCCGCCCGCGATGTTCGATTCAAAGTCAACGAAGGGGAGCTGGTTGCTTTCCTTGGGCCAAACGGTGCTGGCAAAAGCACGACGATGAAGATGCTGACTGGATATTTGGCTCCCAGCGAGGGGACGGCCAGGATTGCCGGCTTTAATATGCATAACGATCGGATCGCCGGCTCAAATCGGCTTGGATATTTGCCGGAAAACGGGCCGCTGTATCCCGATATGACTCCCCATAGCATGCTCAGCTTTTTCGCGGACGCCCGCGGTATGACCTCCGCGAGAAAAGCCGAACGAGTCGAAGCGGTGATCGAGTTATGCGACCTCAAATCGGTGGTTCATAAGGCGATCAGCAAGCTCTCCAAAGGGTTTCGGCAACGGGTTGGGATGGCTCAAGCACTACTTCACGAGCCGGACGTGCTCATCCTGGACGAACCAACCGCGGGTCTAGATCCCAACCAAATTCGTGAAGTGCGAAAGACGATGCACAAGCTTCAAGAGACGAAGACAATTTTGCTTTCGACACACATTCTCCAAGAAGTCGAGGCGATGGCTTCGCGAGTCATCATGATCAACGAAGGCCGTGTTGTTTTCCAAGGCTCAGTCGCCGACCTTCGCGCCGTCAAAGGTGACTTGGCAGACGCGTTTCACAAACTGACAAGTAGCGTGGCTTAGACCAAGGCCTCTTTATCTCAAGACACTCTCTACAGACAACCTAAACATGCCTAACTTTCTCGATCTAGTAACGCTTCCGGTATACAACGCACTATTTTTGCTAATTCTTGGGTCGCTTGCACTGTTTCTCAAGCGGCGTAAGCAAGCAGCTTATGCGGTTCTAAAACGAAACTTTTTGGGCTACTTCTCGAACCCGACCGGTTACGTTTTTTTGTGCTTGTTTGTTTTGCTCACAAGCATGGCTGCTTTTTGGCCTAACGAATTTTTTAATGCGAACCTCGGTACGCTCGATCAATTGAACAATTGGTTTGTGTACATCATGTTGTTCTTTATTCCAGCGATCACGATGAGCATCTGGGCTGAAGAGCGTCGCCAGGGAACAGACGAATTGCTGCTGACGCTTCCTGCCGATGACTTCGATATCGTCTTTGGAAAGTATCTCGCGGCGGTGGCTATCTTCACGACCTCGCTTCTATTCTCGCAAGTTTCGACATTCTTGGTTCTTGCGTTTTTGACGATGGGCGAGGTCGATACCGGTTTGTTTTTCACAAACTATCTTGGATTTTGGTTCATCGGAATCGCGATGATCGCACTCGGAATGGTGGCTTCATTCCTGACAAACAACTTGACCGTCGGATTTATCTTGGGGGCTCTGTTCAATGCACCGCTCGCTTTCGCAAGCAAGGCAGATGTAATCGCTCCTTCACGAGAAACAGCTCGGCTAATCAAGAGCTTCAGTCTCACCGAACAGTTCGATAGCTTCGGCCGCGGTGTCTTAAGTCTTGCGTCGATGTCGTTCTTTACTTTGGTCGCTGTTTTCGGAGTCTATCTTTGTATGGTCTTGGTTGGTCGCCGTCACTGGAGCGGTGGAAAAGACGGAAACCAAATGTTCTTGCATTACTTCGCTCGCGTTGTCAGCCTTGGTGCGATCGTGCTTGGGGGAAGCATGTTCTTCCGCAACAACGATTGGCTTCGAGCCGATGCAAGCCAAGGGCAAGTCAGCTCGCTCTCGCCGACTACCATTCAAATGATTCGCAGCCTAAGTCCCGAACGACCGATCGTTGTCGATGCGTTTATTTCGGCTGAAGTCCCTGAAAACTACGCGAAGACAAAGGTCAACCTAACGTCGATCCTTCGCGAGTTTGAATCGGTTGCCAAGCGAAACAAGGTGCCGCTTACTGTTCGAATCAACGACAACATCGAAAGCAACTCTGACGATGAGGACCTAGCAAAAGACCAATACGGAATCGTCCCTCAAACCGTGCGGTTTCGCGAGCGTGGAGCGATCTCTGATCAGCCGATCTTGATGGGAGCGGCCTTCAAAAGCGGTTTAGAAAAAGTCGTGGTTCCATTCTTTGAGCCAGGCGTTCCGGTCGAATATGAACTGATTCGTTCGCTCAACACGGTTTCTAGGCCGGCTCGTAAGAAGCTCGGGATTTTGAAGACAAGTGCGAACATGATGGGCGGAATGAGCGGCATGCAACAAGCACCTCAACAGCCGATCGTTGCAGAGCTTCAAAAGCAGTACGACGTTGTTGAAATCGATGCGACCAAACCGATCGATGCGAGTTTGTATGCGGTTCTGCTGGCTGTGCAACCATCATCGCTTGGACCAGAAGAGATGATCAACTTCACCGAGGCTGTTCGCAATGGTTTACCAACTGCGATATTTGAAGACCCCATGCCTCTTGCTTTCGAAATGCCTGGAACAGGCGAACCCAAACAACAAGGTGGCCCGATGGCCATGTTTGGCGGCGGTGGACAACAACCCAAGGGAGATATTCGCCCGCTTTGGAAGTTGCTCGGCATTGATGTTCCGGGTGCTCCTTCGCAGACCGGCGGCATTAATCCAGATATATGTTGGCAACAGTACAATCCGTATCCGGTCCTTGGAAGTATGGCTCAATTCTCGAACAAGTGGATCTTCGTAAGTAATTCAGCACCCGGTGCAGAGAACGCTCTGAGCGACCAAAGCGAAATCACTAAAGGTCTCCAAGAAATTATGCTGCTTTACGGCGGTGTGATCGTACCAAGTAAGCTAGCTGATACCGATATTATTCCAATTCTGTCGACTGGAATTGTCGCCGGAACGGTACCATTCCGCGACGTCCAAGGTGCGATGGATGGAATGTCCCAAAGACTTTCCGAAGGCAAGCCAACCGGGATTCAGGTACTTGCTGCTTATGTGGAAGGCAAGTCGACCACAACTGCCGAACCTGCAACAAAAGACTCGACAGCAAAAGAGCCCGCGGAGCCTGCTCCCGCTAAGAAGGCCTCGCTGGTCAAGTGTGTCTATGTTGGAGATGCAGACTGTGCATCGCAAGTCTTCTTCGATATTCGAAATCGTCCCGATAGCTTTGAAGAGATCGACTTCCGCTTGCAAAACGTAACCTTCGTCTTGAATATTATCGATGTCCTGGCTGGAGAAGTCGACTATCCCAAAGTGCGTCGACACGTCCCTGACTACCGCACGCTGAAGCTCGTTGAGCTAGAAGCGGATAAGTATCGTGGGCAAGCTGCCGAACAACGCGAAGTCTTCCGAAACGAGTTTACTCAACAGCAACAAGAGGCTGAATCGGAAAGCGAAAAGTCTGAAGCAGAACTCAAGCAAAAGGTTGAGAAGCTTCAAAAGGAAGGTGCTATCGATACCTCGAAGCGTGCTGAATTAATCGCAGCACTCCAACTCTTCCAACTTCGACAACAGCAACAGTCTCGCCAGTTGGAAGCCAAACTGAAGCAGTTGCAACGAGAACGCGATAAGGGAATCCAAGTCGCTCAGTCCAAGGCTGATAAAGAGATCTTGAAGATCCAAAACAACTATAAAATGTGGGCCGTTTTTCTTCCTCCAATCCCGCCTTTGTTGGTTGGTATCGCAGTCTTCGTTTCGCGTCGACTGAGAGAACGCGAAGGCATCACCAAGTCACGTTTAAAGTAACGACCAACTGCCCACTGCGAACTACCAACTGCCAACTTTAAAATCCCCCCCTTCAACTTTAAGAATCCAATCGTGAACGAGAACGCAAAAACTATCACTTTCGCCGTAGTTGCTGCCGTGCTGGGTTTAGGTGCTTACGCATCGCTGCCTAAGGTCGGAGTGAGTGAAAAGGACGTGGTCAACTCTGTAGTTGGTAAGCCTCTTTTTGAGAAGTTTACCGACCCGACTGTCGCTTCCACCTTAAAGATCGTGAAGTACGACCCGAATCAAGTTCGGATCGCTCCGTTCGAGTTGGCACGCGACAAAAAGAGTGGCGCATGGATCATCCCGTCGCACAGTTCGTACCCTGCCGATGCTGCCTCGCAAGTCAGCAAGGTTGCCAATGCGTTCATTGGATTAAAGATCTTGAGCGTCGAGTCCACGAAGGCCGACGATCAAAAACTCTACGGAGTTATTGAACCCGATGCCACAAAAATGGATGCTGGCGAAACTGCCTTCGGAACACTCGTTCGAATGCAAGATGACAAGGGTGAACCATTGGTCGATTTGATCGTCGGAAAAACAGTTCGTGATGACGAAACCAAACGCTATGTTCGCAAGAGTGGCTCCGATGCCGTTTACGTAGCGACATTTGATCCGGCACCACTTACGACTGACTTTTCCGCTTGGATCGAAGGTGACCTACTGAAGCTGAGTGCGAACGATGTCGAAACGCTAATGATTCGCGACTACAACATCATTCCAACTCAACGAGGCGGTGGACAGCTTGATCGTGATTTCGATGCAACTGTTTCCTATTCGACGAAGGACAACAAATGGAACGCAGATGCCATCACGGTTTACACCGAGGCTGGTGATGTCCCAAGGACTCTTACAGCCGACGAACAAATCAACACGGCGAAGCTGAATGAGATCAAGAATGTACTCGATAGCTTGAAGATTGTTGATGTCGTTCGAAAGCCACAGGGACTTGCCGCCAATCTCAAAGCGGACAAACAACTGCTAGACGATAACGAGAAAATTTTGTCGCTCTACAATATGGGCTTTGTGCCAGTTCAAACAGAATCGGGCGGGCTCGATTTGCTTTCGTCCAGTGGTGAACTTGCGGTAACGCTCAAGGATGGCGTGCAGTACTTGCTACGCTTTGGAAAGGCTGCCGAGAACGTTGATATAGGTGCCGATGGCAAAGCCGCAGATACGACCGTTGCTTTGAATCGCTCCCTCTTTGTCACCGCAAGACTTGACGAAAGCAGATATCCGGAGCCTGTTTTGAAAACCCTCCCGACGACGATCGCTGAACTAGATGCTATCGAAGCTTCTGTCAAGGCAACCGAGTCGCCTGCAGTTAGCGATGTGCCTGAAATGAAAGACGTCGAGTTTGCTCCTGCGACACCAGACGCTGCAAAACCAGATGCGATTACGCCGACGGATGCTATCAAGGCTGAGACAACTGAGATTCCAAAAGTCGAATCACCCAAGCTAGAGACACCAACGCAAGCACCAACCGACTCGCCTGTCTCTCCTTCACCAGCAGAGAAGTCTCCAACCGGCGATCAGTCGAATTTCAACGCTACTCTTCCCAAAGGACGTTTCGTTGCGTTGCAAGAAGAAGCCACCAAGGCGCCTGAGGTTGCTGAAGTAGCAAAAGAGGCGGTCAAGGAAATGGCTAAAGAAACACCCGCTGAACCTGCTGCCGCAGAAACTGAACAAGAAGCCAAGGAGCGATTGGAAGCAGCACGCGAAAAAATCAACAAGGAGAATCAGCGTTTGATCGACGAACGCACGGACAAGATCGAGGCTGGCAAAAAGAAAGCAGCAGAACTCAATGCAAGATTCGCCGAGTGGTACTACGAAATTAGTGATGCCGATTACAAGCGACTGCGGATCAAACTGGACGAGTTGATCGAAAAGAAGGGGAACCCAAGCAGCCCAGCCGATAACGCCGGCGCGGCCCCAGGCTTCGGCGGCGGTTTACCATTCAACTTCCCAGGTAACTAGGACTCTCGCGCAACTTTAGGGGGTTAGGTCTGAATGGCGCTGTCGCGATTCGGCGAACGGGGTCACATCCGCGTTATTCGCGGGTGTTGCGATGACCCGTAATGTCAGTCGTAGTTGGGACACGGAAGGCACGGACGACACGGATTTTAATGTGATCGTCTGTGACCTCTGAGGAGCATAAACCGATACCACGCCCCGATACCACGCCCCGTTGCCAAAGTCTTCTCCGCGTCCTCCGTGTCCAATACCAACCACACAAATGAGAAATCTGCAAACAGGGAAACTCATAAACCGGATCGATTGGATTTGTGCAAATCCCTGTTTGTTCAGGAAATCCAGCTTTGATAGTTGATGATAGAAGCTTAATTAGGCCCTGACGTCAAGTTTGATGGAAACTTAACTTGTGCGATAATCAGCTGACCTACATTGTAGAACAGCTGTCCCCAGCTGTTCCCCGAGGCGTTTACGCCGAGCCCGGGTACTTCTTCTTTAAGGCTTTAAGTAAGGATTAAAGGGGTCAGGTCTCTTATTCGATAAAGAGGCCTGACCCCTTTTTCAGTTCGGTCATTTGATTCAATGATATTGATTTAATCTATATAGCTTCCGTGGGCTATGGCGTCGGCGATGCTGCCTGCGTATATGCTTCTTCCGCCGTCGACCGGAAGGCAAACGCCTGTTAGGAATTCATGCTCGGCAAGGAACAGAGCCGCTCGGGCAACGTGATCGGCGGTCCCTTCACGATGCAAAAGACATTGCTTCAAGATAGCCTCTTGAGTTGCTTCGGAAACTCCTTCTACGAGTTTCACTGGTCCCGGTAAAACGGAGTTGACGCGAACGTTCGGTGATCGTTCGCCAAGTTCAACTGCGAAGGCACGAGTCAAAGTTGGAATGCTCCCCTTGCTTGCGAAGTATGCCGCGAAATCACGGTAAGGTCTTGCAACAGCCCAGTCGCCGACCAAAACAATCGAACCACCTGTGGCTTGTTTGGTCATTGCTAATCCCGCATGCTGGGCACATAAAAAAGTACCGAGCGTGTTGGCGGTGAACTGCTCTTGGACTAGTTTTGCGGTTGTCGATTCCAGTGGCTGCGGCTCCCAGACGGCGGCCGCATGAACTAACACATCTAACCGACCAAAGCCCTCGTAAATCTGCTCGATCCATTCTGTCACGCGAGTTTCATCTTCGATCGGTCCGTGGACGAGCATGGTTTCAACTCCCGCCGCGTTCCAAGCTTCGACAAGTTGTTTGCCTTCACTAAGCGATCGATTTGCATGAATAACTATTCGATATCCACGCATTGCAAACCGACGAGCCACCGCGCGCCCCACACGGTCTGCAGCACTACCGGTAACCCAAGCTACAGGTGATTCTGTTCCAAAAAGAATTTGCAGTTGATGGGCAGACTCTGGAGATCGGTAATCGTTAATCTCTTGAAGCGAATCAAAAATCCACGGTTGCTTGGACATAGATAGATGCTGCTTTCTTGTTCAAATATGAGAAAAGCACATTAAGTACTTAGAAAAACGATCGAAACTGACGCGAAAAAAACTCCATATCGCGACACTCCCTTTCCAAAAGAATGCATCCAAGTCGAGTATTAATCGCAAGGGAGTGTAATCTTAGACTTGTGTCGATACTGACGACCGGCGAGAAGTGTTGTAAAGTCAGACAACTTTAAATGGCTGCGGCGATAAACTTTGATAATTGAGCCGAGCTTGAGTTGCGCGTATATAGGACCCGACTCTGTTTTCAGCGTTGCTTTAATGCGAAACTACAAGAGGCCATTCTACACCTGTCATCGTGCGATTGTTGCGCACGCATTCACAAGCTGGGCTGATGAAAACTGACGCTGTGACGATATTCGATTTTGAAGGCTTTGCTCGTTAACGTTTTAATTGGTTGTTACACCGAAGCATCAAATTCGATTGACACGGAATTTGCTGAGACAAATCCAAACCCATGGTGGGTTTGGCTATAGAAGCGGGACGACCGCATATCGCTTCACGCTCAGTAGGGCCATTTGAATCTGCCAGCCTTAGAAGTTGCCGCTTGGGAGCGGAACCGGTTTCAAGAGCAAAGGTTCGGGTGTTGATTCTTGCGTGACGGGGCGCTTGGCTGGAGTTGGCGAGTTAGTTACACGCGTCGGTGTTGACTGTGTTTTGATTGGTCTTGCCGCGGTTTGGCTTGATGCGGTTGGTGAGGTGGGCGAAAGTGTTTTCGAGTTTGGTATCGCTCGAGGAATTGGATTGACATTGCCGCCGACGATAGGTGCGTTCTGCATGGCTTCGATAATGCCATCGCTAACGCCAGCATCACTCATGCTGACGACATCGTCTATGCTTATCTGATAGGCAACGCCCGTAGATTCAATGTGATTCTTGATCACTTTCTCGCTTACGCCATTTTTGGCGAGAGTCATGATGTCGGCGACTGTCACACCACGTCGAAGCGGGGTAGTCGATAGAGGCTCGGCTGGTGTCGTCACGACTTGTGTGGGTTGCGCTTCGACGTATACGGGCTGCGACTGAACATAGACGGGCTGTTGCTGGACGATATAGCCGTTCTGATTTCGCTGCTGCTGGTAACGCTGCTGAGCCCGTTGTTGTTCGTAGTAACGCTGTTGAGCTTGCTGCTGGGCGTAGCGTTGCTGGGCAGCTTGTTGCTCTTGCTGTTGCTTGTGATTGCCGAGCAAGCCGCCAGCGACGGCACCAACGGCACCACCGATGAGTGCTCCTTCTGTCGTCTCGTCGTTTTGCTTTCCAACAATACCACCGATGACCGCCCCGGTAACACCGCCCAAAACAGCACCATTTCGAGTCTGATTCTGTGCAATCGCTGGTGATGGCGAAAGGGTGAGCAGGAGAGCTAGCAATTTTTTGTTGCGCAAGATTATCGGTAGCATGACACGCATCCTTGGAATAACAGATGGACTTCCGCAAATAGCTTCAGTCAGTTTCACTCATTATTCATAGGATATCGGACGCGACCGAGTCGATACTGGAGATTCGTTTTGAAGCATGTTACAGAGTGCTCTTTGGAGTGCTGGGACTAGTCACGAATGGCACTTGATTAAGCTTTCACGATATTTTTTCGACTACCGGTAGCTTGTTTTTGGTTTGCTTCTACGAAGGCTGGCAGTAATCGCCGATTTCTAGGCTTCTGGTTGGGAGTCT
>JANODQ010000093.1:0-2971 GCA_031412775.1 Pirellulaceae bacterium
CTTGGTGTTCCACTCTTCGTAGGCTTGTTCCAGTTGCTTCAATTTGTCGCCGTGTGAAGATGCCAAGTTGTTTTGCTCGCTGATATCCTTTTCAAGATCATAAAGCTCGGCTGGCTCACCTCGTTTTCCGACAAGCTTCCAATTACAGTTGCGTGCTGCAAAGGTAGCACCTCCGCCCGTTCTCCAAAACAGACTTTCATGGGGAGATTCCTTTGTCTCGCCATTTAGACAAGGAATCAGATTGACGCCTTCGATCCTCTCTGCATTGAGGGTCGATTCGCCAGCCAAAGAAACCGACGTCGCAAATACGTCCAGACTCACAACAGGTTCTTCATAGATTGTACCTTTTGGAAGTCGCTTCGGCCACGAAACGACGAATGGGACACGAATACCACCTTCATATACGGATCCTTTTCCATTTCGAAGCGGGGCATTGTTTGCTTTGGTTACCGATATTGGGCCTCCATTGTCGCTAAAGAAGAACACCAGTGTGTTGTCGCGTTGTCCGGTGGAATCCAGTGTCGAAAGAACTTCTCCAATTGCATCATCCATCCCGACGATCATCGCAGCCAAGTCGCGTCTCTCTTTATTCTCGATATGCGAGACTCGTTGCTGCAGTTCAGGAGTGGACTGAAGTGGAGTATGGGGCGCATTGAAAGCAAGATATAGAAACCAAGGCTTAGGTTGAGATTTCTTAATATACTCCGATGCCTCTTGTCCAAAGACCGTCGTAATGTAGCCCTTGAGCGGTTCTCCCTCGCCATTTCGATCCATCGGAATTGTGTACTCGTTGCTCCCCTTGAGTCCCTCAAGATAGATGTGTCCTCCTCCTAAGGCTCCGTAGTAATGGTCGAAGCCTCGTCGGTTCGGATGAAACGATGGGTGAGCTCCTAAGTGCCACTTCCCAACGCATCCGGTCGCGTATCCTTTGGTCCGTAGAATAGAAGGCAGCGGAGTTTCCGAAAGTGGTAGTCCAGCAACACGATCTTCGGGGAGCCACGCTGGATTATTCTCATGCCCAAAGCGGTGTTGGTAACGACCGGTGAGGAGAGCCGCTCGAGTCGGGCTGCAAAATGGATGCGTGACATAGCCATTGGTGCATGTGACGCCGCTTTTTGCTAAGCCGTCCAAGTGCGGAGTCGAGATATCTTTACAGCCTTGAAAACCTAAGTCTGCGTAACCTAAATCATCCGCTACGATGACAAGAATGTTTGGGCGTTCATCCCCATAAAGACCTGCGGGAAGACTCGCAACAAATGCACACAACATAATCCAGAACAAATATTTTGTGCGAAACACTGCGAACTCCCGGTTGGAAACAGAGGTGTAAGATTGCGTTTTAGCGGACTGACGGTTAGTATTGTTCTCGCATAAGGCTAATCGTATCGCCTTTGGTAAGCAATCGCCGAGCAAATTTTTTATAGCAAATCGTTGGAGCAAAACGAAAATGACAAAGCAGAAGAATTCACGTCGAGACTTCCTTGTGGCCTCTGCGGGCACCGCAGGACTCGCGGCAACTCCGTATTTCTTTTCGACTGCCCGAGCGCAAGATGAGAAGACTGGATTATTAAACGATCGTCCGAATGTTGGATTCATCGGAACGGGAGATCGATGGCGCTCGGTTGGTCCACAGTCGCTTAAGTTTGCTAACGGACTTGCCGTCTGCGATGTTGACTCCAATAACATGGAGCAAGGAAAGAAGATCGTTAACGACGCTCAAGAAAAAAGTGGTCGAAGTCGAAATGTCGATAGCTACGAAGATTATCGTAAGGTTCTTGATCGAAAAGATATCGATGTCGTTTGCATCGTAACTCCTGACCACTGGCATTCCAAGATCGCGATCGAAGCGATGCAAGCAGGTAAGGATGTTTACTGTGAGAAGCCATTGACGCTCACGATCGACGAAGGCAAGCAGATCATCAAGGTGCTCAAGGAAACAGGTCGAGTCTTCCAAGTTGGAACTCAACAACGCAGCGAAATGTCTGCAGAGAAAGGGAAGTATCCGCAACAGTTCTTGACAGCCGTTGCCCTCTGTAAAGCTGGCCGACTTGGAAAGATTCAAAAAGTAGAATGCCGAATCAACGGCGCACCAACGAGCCCAGCCTTACCGAACGCGCCGGTTCCGTCCGGACTCAACTGGGATATGTGGCTCGGACAAGCGCCAATGACCGAGTACGTTAGCGGTCCAACCGAAGAAAAAAGAAAGTATCCGAATAGCCGCGCGCACTACGAGTTCCGCTGGTGGTACGAATACTCAGGCGGAAAGATGACCGACTGGGGTGCTCACCACGTTGATATCGCAACGTGGGCAATCGGGATGGATGATAGCGGTCCGGATAGTGTCGAAGGACTGATGGCTGTTCATCCTTGCGAATTCAAGAACGGTTATCCGGTTCGCTCCGATATGTATAACACCGCAAGCAAGTTTGATATTCAATGCATCTATCCAAATGGTGTTGATCTCCACATCCTCAGCGAAGGTGAAAACGGCATCTTAATTACTGGTGATAAGGCCGAACTGTTCGTAAGTCGCGGTTCATTGCGAGGAACTGCGATCGACGCTCTTGCGGATAATCCGCTGCCCGAGGATGCAATCAAAACTCTATACAAGGGCAAGACACCAGGAAGTCACATGTCCAACTTTTTCGATTGTATAAAGACTCGTGAACAACCTATTTCCGATGTGTACACACACCATCGTGCGATGACTACCTGCCACCTTGGAAACATCGCAATCCGACTTGGACGTAAGCTCAAGTGGGACCCGAAGACCGAACAAATCATCGGTGATGATGAAGCAAACTCAATGCAAAAGCGCGTGCAACGCAAAGGCTACGAAATCGTCTCGTAGTTCGTTGAGTAACCAAGAATTAGGCTTTCTTTCTAAACGGCCAAATTGTCGTCTTTCGCGCCGCGAAAGGCGACTTTTTAAAAAAACCTTATTTAGGACTAGAAAACAACCTGCGTAAAA